>JAFANK010000219.1 GCA_019232725.1 Vulcanimicrobiota bacterium
ATAAAGAGAGGGCGGCATTCATGCCGCCCTCGTTGACGTACGTTTTGTCGCCCGCGCGCCCTAGTCTATTGGCCTTCGTCGAGCCAGGCGATGATCGAGTAACGATTGGTCACCGGGAAGCCAGGCGGCGGATTTGCCGCGAGCCGAGCGTCGTATTGGTATTTACGGCTAAAACCGCTGATGAGCGAACCACCGCTGGAGATGCCCATAGGGCCATTGATGTTCTGGATCAAGCCGCCATGGAAGGTGAAAGTGCCCTGCACCGATCCATTGTTGTAGGCGCTGTTCGAGAAGTCACCATCGGTGCAGGGAGGGCACTCGCCGTCATAACCGGTGAAGATGTCGCCGTCAAACTCATAACCCGTGCTCGTGTTACTGCCCGTGACCTTGATGTCGTTTGCCCAGACGCCGAATTCGTCGGTGGACGATGAGCTCTGGTCTTTGTACACGATGCCTGGTGCTGTGCCGTTGAGCGTGACGGTGTGTGCGTGGTCGGTCGTGTAGTCAGGAACCGTGATTGAGTAGTCTCCGTGGATCGTGCCGCTATCAAGCAGCACGTTGCCATCCACGAAGATCGCGCCGTTCGGCTGGCCTGAACCGGCTTGCGGCATGCCGGACATCGTGCCCGTGTAGGTGACGCTCGAGCAGGGGCAACCCGTCGTCTGCGCCACGGTCGTGGTGCCGGCGCTGAAGTCGACCGTCACGGTGTAGGTTGCGGCAATCGTGCTGCCACCGTTCGGGGCGATCGTCCACACTTCGTTGTTCGACCCAGGCGACGATGGTGTGATCTTGACGTTGCCTTGGATGTAGAGGCCGGTCGTCAGCGCGCCCGAACCCGAGAGCGCCGGGCCACCGTTCATGTACAAGCCGTTGGCGCCTGGCGTGGGAAGCGCGCTTGTGTGCGACGCGTTGCCGTAATAGGCCTCACTCGCGTCGGCGATATTGCTTTGATAGGTGGGCAACGCCATGGGGTTCGTGCCGATCTTCAGCGCCGCAGAGCCGCCTGAAGCGACATCAGCCCACTGCACAGCGCCGTAACTGACTGCCGTCTTGCCGACCCCCTCGTAGAAGTTCGGCATGTTGAGCGATACGACCGAATTGTTGAAGATCGGGTGAGCAGACGGATCCTGGTACCAGATGTTCATCGAGCCGCCGTTATACACCGGCCCGTCGAACGACTCACCCGTGGTGTAATAGATGTTGCCTGAGCTGCCGGCCGTGAACTGCTCGAAATAGGAGTACGGCTCGCTCTTCACCAGCGCCGTCACGCTGCGTGTTTGGCCGGAATTCGTCTCCGTGCCGGTCGAGTTGATCTGGTAGTAGACGACGCCAGAATTCGTGTTCCAAGTATTGGTCACGCTCGAACTATACTTGGCGTGCGCCGGCGACGGGTAGGTGTAGTTGATCGGCGCCGGGACGACGTGGCCAGTCCCCGAGGCGTTTTCCTCAACCTGCAACACCATATCCTCAACGCCTGCATAGGCCGCATCGAGCGCGATGGCACTGTTGCTGTGCGCACCGACGTCCTGCAACTCACCGATCATCTGCGCCATGAGCGCCCCGATGAGCACGAGGAAGACAACCGCCATAAGCAGGGCGGTGATCAGCGCTACGCCGCGCCGTGGTTTGAGAGATCGCCGGGTCATTGCGTGTACCCCATCGCTACTTGAGAGTTGAGATCGTAGATGCCGTAGTTGCCTTTTGAGGCGACAGTTTGCAGGTCCACGTCGAACAGCATGCCATTGGCGCTTGCCACCGTCACGGTGAAGCCCATGACGTTGCGCGCAAGCACGGACGTGGTGGTCGATGCCGTTGAGCAGTTCGAATTGGTCTGGAGATCGACCGTTTTGGTGATCGTATGCGCGACGTTATCATAGGCGAGCGTCACGAGGTCGTAACAGGGAACCGGGTTGTTGTTCACATCGGTCGGCACCGGCGTGTACAGGCCGCCAGGCCCATTGTGCACGCGATAGAAGCTCACCGTGCTCGCCGAACCCGACAAGGGACTGGTGACAATCGTGGTCGAGGTCGGGAAATCGGTCAAATCCGGCATCCCTTGGCGCAGCTCGTTGGTCACCTTTGCCATCACGATGCGCGCGTTCTGGTCGGCCGAGAGATTGGCTTGCATGAGACTGTTGTGGTTGAACACCATCGCAAACTCGACGATGGCCAGGCCGAGCACGATCCCCATGATCGACATGGAGATCAAGAGCTCGACCGTTGTGAATCCGCGAAGGTGGCGCATGTTCTTCACCGCTATTGGATCGCCGTGGGTGACGGCGTTGGCGTTGGTGAGGGGTGCGGCGTCGCGGTGTGCGACGGCGTCGGCGTGGGCGACGGCGTCGGCGTGTGCGACGGCGTCGGCGTCGGCGACGGTGTTGGTGTCGGCGAATGCGAGGGCGTCGGGGTCGGCGTGGGCGTGGGTGAGGCCGACGGCGGCATCGCGCCGGAATTGTTGGGGATCGGGTCGTTGCGGTTGAGCTGGTTGAGCTCAAAAATCTCGGAGCCGCCGCCGCTTGCGGTCTGCGCCTGGATCCAGACCGTCAAGTTGGCCGCATTGGTATCGGTTTGTTCTTGGGCTTGCCACATATAGTTGTACGTGCCGTGCGAGGCGACATTGGCAAATGGCGAACCGACACATATCGGTACCGCATGCCAGGTGGGCGCGGTGATGTTGTCATTGTAGGCAGGCCACGCATTGCCGCACGGGTCGGTGGCGCTCGGCGAGGTGGGAGCGGTTGTCCACGTGCCCCCGGCTTGTTCGTTCCAGAAGTTACCATCCTGGCGCATGAAGTCGAGGAAATAGTTGGCCATGTTGATCGTGATGCCGCGATCGGCTGCCATTTTCTCGGCTTGCGTCGACGCGATCATGTCGCCCGACACAAAGAGAAAGGCGAGCGTCAGCACGACGGTCGCGACGAGCACTTCGATAAGGCTCGAGCCTCGTTGGCGTTTCGGCGGTTCAGTTGTCGCCATCCGGTCAAATCCTCGTACGTCTGCCTGCGGCGTGATGCAGGCTATAGTTTGACTCTTTTTTCTTATAAAGATTTCATCGTCCCCACTTGCCAGAGGGAGATGTGATAATCGACACACCCCGTGCACTTCATGCGATATGAGGTCATGCGCATACATGACGCAACGCACGTAGTGTTGATTATCGCTTCTTGTGGACGAGCGCGCTGTGACGCGCGACATGCGATGTCATATGCGTACGCATTACCGCACGAAGTGTGACCGTCTTAAAGAAATAGAAGAGCCCGCTATTGTAGCGGGCTCTCGTGGATTGTTGCCTGTTAACAGTGCCGCTGTGTGGTGCTTCTCAGTGCATCATTGACCTTGATCGTCCCACGCGACGATCGTGTAGTTGCCCGTCACCGGGTAGAACGGCGGGGGATTTGCAGCCAGGCGAGGATCGTAGCTCATAACGCGGGAGAACCCGGTGTGGATCGGCGGGACCAACGACGTGAAATGGCCGACAGCGCCTCGCATGTTCTGCATCAGTGAGCCATAGAGCGTCAGCGCTCCCTGGTCGCCTTTGGAGCACCCGGTCGCCCTACACCAAGTGTTGTACAGGCCGCCGTCCTTAGGTGTTTCGCCAGGCCAGCCCGCGATAATACTCGCATCGAGCTCGACGTCCTTCGACGTCGTTGTGAGGACAACGTCGTCTGCCCAAAGACCGAGAAGGTCTTTGGTTTTATCATTGTAGAGGAGGTTTCCGGCGCCGGCGAGAGTGATCTGGTTGTTAAAGCCACCAGCATCCGGTACCGCCAGAACGTAATCACCTTGAATAACGGTGCCCAGCATCAATGTCGCGTTGCCGTTCACATAGATGGCTCCGTTACCGCTGGAGCCATCATCGCCCGAAGGCACACCGGAATACGTGGCGGTCGAACCGCCCTTGGTAACGGTCGTCGTGCCGGCACCGGTGAAATCGATCTTCACGGTG
>JAFANK010000259.1 GCA_019232725.1 Vulcanimicrobiota bacterium
GGAGCGCTCTATCGTATCGCTGACCATTTCCATCTCACCACGCTCGCGCTCTTCGGTGGTCTCATCGAAGGCGCGGTGCTGCTGGCCTTGCTCTATGCAGGCCGGCATTATCTGGCCGGCGTCCGCACGGCCGCTTTCTCGGGAGCCCACACGTCATGACCGCACAAACCGTTCGTCCGTCCGACAACACCCCAAAAAGAACGCGCTTTCGCAGCGCCGCGACCCTCGCGGTGGTTGCAACCGTCGCAATGGCGGTTGTCTTCGGGCACGGCACCCCTGCGCGCGCGTTTGCAGGCGAGGATTCCAGTGACGACATGGTCGTCTTCGGCGGCCAGCATGAAGTGATCAGAGAAGGACAAGAAGTCAAGGGCGATCTCGTCGTCATCGGCGGCAGCGCCGATGTCATGGGGAAGGTCGATGGCGATGCCGTCGCGCTCGGTGGACGCATCTACGTGGCGCCGCAAGGCCACGTGAACGGCAGCTTGGTCAATCTCGGCGGCGTCATCGACAACGAGTCGAACATGCCGCAAGGCAAGGGCGCTGTGCCTCCTCCGCCGACATCACCGGAGACTCCGGAACCCGCGCCAACACCCGAAGCGGTGACCAATCCGAGCTCGTGGGATCTGGGCTGGCTACCCTTCTATCTCGCCGACGCGGTGCTTGTGTTCCTCGCGTTCCTGCTGTTTCCGGGCCGGACAGCCTCTGCCGCGCAGCACTTGCGCGAAAATCCGATGCTATCCGGCATCTTGGGGTTCTTCTCGCCGATCATCTTCGTGCTGCTCATCATCGCACTCGTGATCACCCTCGTCGGGATTCCACTTATCCCGCTTGCCGTCATCGCCACGATCGGAGGCTATCTCATCGGTAAGGCGGCGATCGCCGACTTCATCGGGGCGCGCATTCAAGATCTGTCCAAACGCGCCCAGCCTTCACCGGCCGCCTCCGTCGCGATCGGACTCGCCTTGCTCTTCGTGGTCTCGGCGTTCACGGGCTGGATCGGGATCGTCATCTACTTCTGCGTCGCGGCGCTCGCAATCGGCGCAGCCCTCTACATGCTGATGCGTACGGCCGAAGCGTATCGGGGCCGCAAGGCCGCCACGACGAGCGCACCGCCACCGAGCATGCATTTCCCAGTGCCGACGCCGCCTACGCCACCCGCGCCGCCGGTAGACCCGAGCACGACCTATCCACCGCAGTAATCTAACTCTTCAGCGTGGATAGAAGGCTCTTGTAGAGGCCGAAGAACTCGAGCTCGTCAACCGGCTTGTCGTCATTCCAGGTCGCGGACACACAGTACGAATGCCGGTTCTTTGAGACGACCCAGGTCGTCAGATTGAGCACGCCCGGTTCCGAACCACCCTTGTACGCAACGCGCGTCCAATCGGCAGGTTCCGCGACTCCGGGGTTGATGCTCATGAGCGGCAGGCGCTGCACGCCGGCCATAAGCGCACAGAGCTCCCGCGTCGTGAAGAACCATTCGATATCCGTGTCCTGTGGCGCGCCGGCAAAGATCGAAGCATCGGGCAGCGGCAGTAGGTCGATCTGACTGAGCAGCTGCCGGCGTTGCGCGGTATCACTGGCTCGATAGTGCTTGAGCAGCGACGCGTTGCGCGGGTCTTTCAGCACAAACGCTTCGCGTGTGGTCAGAAATGGCCGGTTGCGCGGCCCGTAACGCTCGACGGCGCTGCGCCCGGCGAGATCAAGCAGCACATCTGCCGCGGTGTTGTCGCTTTGCGAGATCATGAGCGCCGCATAGCTGTAGACGGTGAGTAAAGCGCCGTCCGGCCATGTCTGCAGGACGCCGCTCGGCAAACTCTTCTGCCGCGCGTCCAATCTGACAACTGCATTCCACGATGTCGCGTGCGTTGCCACCGCTTGTTGCACGGCAGCGAGCACGGCGAGTTTGAACGTCGAGCCCACTGCGAGCTGTGTGTCCGCCGCAAGCGCGGCCCGTCGCGCGCCGTTGTCCGCAATATAGACGCTCACGTCGCCCGGCAACTGCTTAAACGCGTCGAACGCGCTCTGAAAGTTTGCTGCGTATCGTAGCGGCGCTTCAAAAAACAGGCCGGTGATGCGGCCGCTCGGATCGAGCACGATGCTCGCCAGGTCATCGCCGTGCTCGAAGTTGACGCGGTACTTGGCACCTTCCGGTTTCACGCTCTTGAAAGCGCCGAGCTGCGCCACGAGCTGCCCGACGATTGTCTGTACCTGCGAGGCAGGCACCTGTTGCAGGAAGGAATCTGCGAACCAATCCGCCTCGATCTGCTTGGACGTGAACAAGCGCGTTAGTGCGGACTGCGCAGTAGCGTCAGCAAGCGCACTGCTGCTGCAAACCGCGACCAGCAACGCGACACACGCTACTGCAATGCGGTGCAGACAACGCTTCTTGAGCATGCGTACTGCTACGATCGCGCGCCACGGCCGCCGTGTTAGGGTGAGATTCCGATG
>JAFANK010000279.1 GCA_019232725.1 Vulcanimicrobiota bacterium
GCCGCCGTCTTGGCGCAATCATCCGCGGTGGTCACGGTCGATACGGGTGCCACGCACGTGGCGGCCGCGCTCAAGGTGCCGGTCGTCGTTGTGTTCGAACGCGAATACTTCCGGCTATGCTCGCAAGAGTGGAGTCCGTGGCGGGTCAGGCATGTCATGCTCACCAAACCGCCGGTCGGCGCCGATCCTTCTGCTTTGATCGATGATGTCGCGAGCGCGGTCGGGTCGCTTCGGAGTGCGCGCCTTGGTGTGCCGCAACCGCCAACCGCATCGTGAATGGCCTCGCCGTGTCGGTCGTCGTGCCGACCTACAACCGCCTCGATCGATTGCGCGTCGTCCTGCCGACGCTGCTCGACCAGACGCTCGATCCTCACGCGTATGAGATTGTTATCGCGGATTCATGTAGCACCGATGGCACGGCCGAATATTTGAGCGACGTCATCGCGCGCGAGGGCGAGCGCATTCGCTACGTGCCCGGACCCTACGGTGGTCGCGGGGCTGCTCGTAACGCAGGCATCAGTGCAGCGCGCGCTCCGGTCGTGCTCTTCACGGATGCGGACATCTTGGCGTCGCGCGAGTTGCTCGAGCGCCACACACGAGGTCACGCCGGTGTCGGCGATCGCCGCATCGCCGTCGTGGGTTGCGAGCTGCAAGTGCGCTCGCTGCAAGACTATGAGCGTCAGCGTGACCATCCGGCATCGCGTGCGCCGCTGCACCCCTCGACGCGTCGCCGTTTGAGCTGGCTGTACTTTCTCACCGGCAACGCATCGGTGCGACGCGACGATCTGCTGGCCGTCGGCTGCTTTGACGAGCAGTTCACGGGATACGGCCATGAAGACTTGGAACTAGGCTATCGGCTCCAGAAGCACGGCGTGGAGATCCTGTACGATCCCCTGGCGGTGAACTATCACTGGCATCCGGTGGGCTTTGCGGAGCAAACGGGACGTATGGAACTCGCCGGCGTATCGACGGTGCGGTTTTATCGGAAACATCAGGATGTGATGGTGAAAGCGAATCTCGGCATGACGCCAATCTCGTTGTGGTTGCATACGGCGCTCGGGGCGGCACCCGGGCTGCGCCGCGCGCTTGAACGCGCAGCGACCAGCGTAGAAACGCCGACGAAGAACACCTGGCCGTACATCGCGCGCCAGATAGCGTATCAATACCACTACGTGAGCGGCATCAAGCGTGCGCTCAAAGAGAGTGCGACCAACGCATGAACCAGCTGCGCCGAGCCACCTGCGGTGAGCTTACCAGCGCCGACGAGGGATCAGCCGCCCTGCTCAAAGGCTGGGTGAACACCACTCGCGATCACGGCGGACTCATCTTCATCGATCTGCGCGATCGCTTTGGGCTCACCCAAGTCGTCGTCGATCCACGTTCGGCACCTGCCGCCGCAGAGGTCGCCGCTTCGCTGCGTTCCGAGGACGTCATCGCCGCACAGGGTTTGGTGCGCCGCCGCCCGGCCGGTACCGAGAACCGTAAGCTCGCGACTGGCGAGATCGAGATCGCCGCCGAGTCGATCGACGTGCTCAACCGGTCGAAGACGCCGCCCTTTCCCATCCATGACGACAGCGACGTCGACGAAGGCCTGCGCTTGCGCTATCGCTATTTGGACTTGCGCCGTCCGCATCTGCAGCGCAGCATCGCGCTGCGGCATCGCGCAGTGAAAGCGGTGCGTGATTATCTCGACAGCCGCGGGTTTTTGGAGATCGAAACGCCGATGCTCATCAAGCAGACGCCGGAAGGAGCGCGCGATTTTCTCGTGCCGAGCCGTCTGCACGCCGGTGCCTTTTATGCGTTGCCGCAATCGCCACAGCTCTTCAAGCAGCTCCTCATGGTCGGCGGCTTCCACCGGTACTTCCAGATCGCACGATGCTTCCGCGATGAAGACACCCGTGCCGACCGCCAGCCGGAGTTCACGCAGATCGACCTCGAGATGACCTTTCCCACCCAAGAGGACGTCATCGAGATCATGGAGGGCATGCTGGCCCACATGTTCGAGGCGGCGCTGGGCGCAAAAGTCGCGACGCCATTTCCCCGGCTCTCACACGCGGAGGCGTTGCGCCGGTTTGGGTCGGACAAGCCGGATCTGCGGTTTGCGATGGAGCTGCATGACGTCGGTCCTGCGTTTACGGGTACGGAGTTCAAGATATTTGCCGATGCGCTGTCACGAGGAAATGCGATCCTCGCGCTGGCCGAGACGGGGGGTGCGAGCCGATCGCGGCGCGACATGGATGCGCTGGCGGCTCTTGCGACGACGTTCGGCGCCAAAGGTTTGGCGTGGATCTCGCTTGCACCCGATGGACCGAAGTCATCGCTACCCAAGTCGGCGCTCACACCGCAGCTCGTCGATAGCCTGAAGGCGCAGACCAAAGCACAAGAAGGCGATGCGATATATTTGCTCGCGGATGAACGTTCGCTCGCGCAAGCGATTGCGGGAAAGCTGCGCTTGCATATCGCCGATGAGCGGGGCATGCGCGATCCCAAGCAATTCGCCTTTTGCTGGGTGCTTGATTTTCCACTCTTCGAGCGCGACGAGGAGTCGCAAGGACTGCAGCCCGCGCATCATCCGTTTACGGCACCGGCACCGGGGAGTGAGGCGTTGAGCGGCGATCCATTGCAGCTGCGCGCCCAGCACTATGATGTGGTCCTCAACGGCATGGAGCTCGGCAGCGGCTCCATCCGCATCCACGATCCTGCGTTGCAGCGGAAGATTTTTACGCTGCTCGGGTACAGTGACGACGACGTCGAGCGGAAATTCGGTTTTCTGTTGGAAGCTTTCGAATATGGCGCGCCGCCGCATGGCGGCATCGCGCTTGGCGTCGACCGCATCATCTTGTTGATGGCCGGCGGCGAGTCGATCCGCGAGGTCATCGCGTTTCCCAAGAATCAGCGCTTCCAGGACCTGATGATCAACGCCCCGACACCGGTGGAACCAGCCGCGCTCAAGGAGTTGCACGTGCGCACCGACATTCCGCCACCACGCACGTGAGTGGGATAGCGAGCATGACCGGCATACCACTCGTGCGCGAAAGCGAAGCGACCGATGAGCGCGCGCGCGAGGCGTTCCGCGACATCAAGAGCACGATGCGCATACCCGTCATCGCATTGTTGTTCCAAGCATGGGCGGCCTATCCACGATTCTTGGACGTCACCTGGCGGCGACTGCGACCGAGCGTGTTGAGCGAGGCATTCGGCACCCTCGCCGAGCGTCTAGAAGCGCACGTTCGCGATGGCGTGGACAGCTGGCCGGTCGCCGATCACGCTGCGGCGCTGCGAGCGCGATCCTTGAGCGAGTCGGAGATCGCGCGCATGCGCGAGATCGTCGAGCTCTTCTCGAAAGTGAATCCCAAGCTCGCCATCGTGGCCGCGGCGGTGGATGCGAGTTTGCGCGGCAGGCCGGTGGGTGGTGTCGGCACAAAAGGGCCGCATCGCGAACGTGAGCGGCAACCGCTGCAAGAGTTCCGCGGGGTCCGGTTCTCGCTTGTCGAAGAGCGCGATGCTCCGCCGCGCGTGCGCGCCATCTACGACGACATGAAGGCGACGCTCGGACTGCCCTTCATCGAAACCGAGTACCGAGCAATGGCTTCATACCCCGATTGGTTGGAGGTATGGTGGCGAGATTGCAAGCCGCTGGCGCAAGAAGAGCGCTACCGCTCGCTCGGCGCCGAACTTGGGCGCGAAGCCGCGCAGTGCGCCACCCAGCTGCCCCACCGTCTCCAGCTCAACGAGTCCTTGTTAGAATCCAATGAGGTCGACGAAGCGCGGCGAGCAGAGTTGCGGCGCGGCACTGCCATCTTCGGGCAAACACTTCCGGGTCTCTTGATCAACGTCGAGATCGCTCGTCGCGGTCTGGGGTAGCGGCACCGCTTGCTAGCGGCGGCCGAACCGGTTGAGGAGCGCTGGCGGAGCGATCACGTACACGATGCCGCCGGACCCGCCCATCCACACGTGATCGAATTGCTCGCGCTGATAGATGATGCGGATATGTCCGGGCAAAGCGTACGGGTCGTTTGTGATGACGTCGCCGGTAGATGTGAAGCCGCGAACGACGAGCAAATGCCCATCGGTCTTCGGATAGGGTGAACCCGCAAGCTCTCCAGGTTTGACGCGGATGCTCGCGACCAGCGGTATACCGGCGAGCAGATAGCGATCCATTGCCGCGAGCGTGGGCAATCGTTCGACCCAGCCGGCAAGCCCATGTTCGGAGGCGAAGGCGACGTTGAACGGCCAGTTGCCGCAGCCGTCATATACCGGGTCATAGGTGTCGCGCGCCGCCTTCGGCACGGCGACGTCCCACTGCGGATGATGCAGCGTTGCCGCCCAATATGCCATCACCATGGAAACGCTCGTCGGGCTGCACCACGAGTCGCCACCGCCCGCAAGCGCATCCGGCGACTCATCCACGCGCTGCGTTCGCTCTGGCACGGCAAGTTCGCGACCCCACGCGGGCGACGCACGCGATTCGGGCGATAGCGCCTGCGTCTCGATTTTGCTTTCATTCGTTGTGATCGCGACGAGCGACAGCACGGGGAGTTCGCCACCGTCACCCGCGTGTACAAGGACCTGCACTTGCCATGCATCGGCCGGCGAGCGCAGGTTGAGCGTATCGGTGTCAACGGAGCCGTCAGCATCATCTTGGGGTTTTACCGAGTGTCGATGGTGGCCGTCGGTCGTGCGGCTCCAGTACCCCATGTCGTACCACTGCGTGAACCCCTGAGCGATCCGCACGCGCAGGCGTGTTTGTATCCAGGACCCGGCGGGCGTCCGTACGTTCCAGGACGCGACCGCGCTCGTGAAGGGCTGTGCCGCCGCGTGCACGTCAGAGGTGAAGTCTGCCGTCCGCCCGCTCGCAAACCGGATGATCGTCAACGCAGCGGATAGCACGATCGCAAGATTCAGATCTCCCACTCCCATGCGTTCCAGTAGTCTGTGAACACGGGCGACGGCTTGAAATTGCGCAAGTCATTGTTGGCGGCCGTCACGTTCTTATCCCAATAGACGATCATTGACGGCACGTCGTGCAACATGATGCGCCAGGCGGCAGCGTAATCGTGGCGGCGCCGATCGACGTCGAACGTGGTTTGTGCGTCGCTCAGCAGCCGATCGACCGCAGGATTGCAGTAGAAGTCGGTGTTGGAGCCATGCGGCGGAAACCAGTCGCAGCCCCATTTTGCGAGATTGTCCGGATCCACGCCCACGTAATCGACGATCCATGACATGTCGTAGCGGCCGCCGTAGAGCGGACCGTCCGGAGCGAACAGCACCGTTCCCGCATAGTTCTTGATGCTCAACTCGATCCCGACCGCTTTGAGCTCTTGGCTGATCAGCGCCTCGGCGTTGGCATTGGGCAGGTTGTCGGTCGCCGTTGAGATGGTGAGTGCCAGACGCTCGCCATCTTTTTCGCGAATGCCGTCCAACCCAGGTGTCCAGCCGGCCGCATCGAGCAGGCGGCTCGCGCTTTTGGGGTCATAGGCGATGGGCGCAAGATCGTTTGCCGCCCACGAAAAGGGCGGGATGTCGGTCGCGCCTTGTGCGCCATGGCCTGCGTAGATCGTGGCGATGATCTTGGGAACGTCAACCGCTTGCGCGATGGCGCGCCGCACCGCGGCGTCGTGAAGCAGCGGGCTTTTGGTATTGAAATCGAGATGGCGATAAGCGCCCTGCAGATGTGCGCTCACGCGTATGCCGGCCAGGCCCAAAAGCTGGCCGACCAGCGGTTTTGACACACCGTCGATGACGTCGATCTCGTGGGTGCGCAGTTCGTTGAGTTGTGAATTCGTGTTGGGAATCACCCGCATGTCGATCTCGCGAAGGTGCGATGTCCCTCGCCAATAGCGTTCATTTGGAACGAAGACGAGGTCCGATCCGTGGACCCACTGTTTCAGGCGGAACGGCCCATCACCGACCGGCGCCGCATCGTACGGTATGTTGTGCAGCGTGGTGTATTTCGAGAGCAGGTGCGCGGGCAACGGCATGAACGTGCCCTCTGAGAACAGGTACACGACCGGGCTGAAGGGCGCTTTGAGCACAAAGACGACTTGATGCGGACCATGTGCGACCATGGCCTTGATCTTGTCGTACCCCTCCGTGTAGACGACCGGATTGTTACCGTTCATGATCGCGTGCCAAGTGAAGATCACATCGTTCGCGGTCACCGGCACGCCGTCAGACCATACCGCTTGCGGGCGCAGGTTGAAGGTGACCCGCAACCCATCACGGCTGACGAGCCCGTTGCGCAAGGTCGGGAACTGCGTCACGAGTGCAGGGACAGGATGCTCGTGCTCGTCATAACGGAAAAATGGCTCGAAGAGCAAGGCCGTGACGTCATCTGCAGACGACTGATTGGAGAACATGCGGACAAGCGTGTTCGGCTCTTCCGACACCGCCAAACGAACGACGCCAGGTATGCTCCATGCGTTGTGGGCACCGTGCATCGCAGGCGTTGCACCGGTGTTCACCTTGGAGCATGCGCACAACGCGACGCTCACAAGGATCAGCGCGCGCCAAAAGTTGGTGTCGGCGTTGCGTCGATGGGGGCCGGGCAGGGTCACGTGTGGGTCGCCGTGCCCGCGAGCCGCTTTCCCGTTCGGTGTGAGGCCGCGTTGATCGCGTGCCAGAGCTTCCCGCCGCCAAAGCGGACGACGTCATCCGTGGGCAGTCCGGTCTGAGCCTGCACTTGATGGATGTGCGCTTGGGCCTGGGCACTCGAGAGCACGCGCGTGTTCAGCGCGACGGCGACGCACGGCGCCGCTTTGATGGGGGCGAGCGTCGTTTCATACAGACGCGCGAGCGCCGGCAGATCCGGAATCGGCACATCGAATTCGCCGTCACCGATGAGTTTGCGTTCGACGTCGTGGCACAGCACGAGCAGATCCGGAGCGCTGCCGAACATAAGCCCGTAGGTGACCGCGGCAAACGCGGGGTGAATGATAGAGCCTTGGCCTTCGACGAAGATGAACGCCGCATCGGATGCAACGCTTGTGACCAGCTGTTCGGCGGCGCCCGAAACGAAATCGGAGATGACGCGGTCCACGCAAATCCCGCTGCCGGCGATCATGATGCCGGTCTGCCCGGTGGCGACGAACTCCGCACGCGCGCCATCGGCCTGGGCGGCGGCGGTCAATTCCAGCATCACGGACATCTTGCCAACGGCACAATCGCTTCCCACGGCGAGCACCACGGTCTGCGGCACGCCGTAGGCAGCGCCCGACATGAGCGGGATGTCGTCGGGAGGCTCG
>JAFANK010000331.1 GCA_019232725.1 Vulcanimicrobiota bacterium
GCCTGCTCCTGTCGTTGCGTGAGCGGCAGGCGGGGTTGAAGCCACTCAAGGGCTGCGGAACCGTTGATCCAGCGCAACAATAACGGAACGTCGTAAGGTTCAATTGGCCGGAGGCGGACCTTCTTCCCCACCATCCAGGTCGCGGGCAGAGGCCGCTTCTTTGACGAACGTCGAGGTATGTCTCGCCGCTTCTTGTTGGCCATCCTTGTCGTCACGGCCGCCGCCTTCGCCGTACAGGGCCCATGTGCTTTGTACACATACCCCGCAGCTGCGGCATCTTCCAACCTGCCATCCGTCCAAGTGATCTTCAAGAAACACCGTGATTCCCTAGGCAGGCTGCCGTCGCTAGCCGCACATTGGACTGGATCAATCACCGAAGACGGCCAAACTGCGCGCTATGACATCACCGCAACTCGTGACGGCCGTTATCGTCGCCTCTACGTGTTACCAATGGCGAGCCAAGCTGAAGGCAATAATGGGCCGCTCGACTGGGAACAAGACGCCAACGGAAATGTGCGCACCATACCCGCGGAACACCACACTTCGATGGATGCCCGCCTCGTTCGCCTGAATGACTTCACATTTGATGCTGCCACGAGCGCCGTGCTGGGTTCTTCAAATCTGGACGGGCACAAAGTCTTTAGCGTCAGCGCTCCTCTGCATGGCGACACGGCGATCGTGTACTATGATGCCGCGACTTGGCTGATAGACGGTGTTGATGTGGGCTCCCAGACGGTGCGCTATCGCTCCTATCGTCGTTTTGCGGGCGTGGCGGTGCCAATCGACATACAGGAGACGACTGCTAACAAGAGCCTTGCAATCACGGTCGACAATGTTGATTTCGCTCCGACAACGGTAAGCGCATTCGAGCCACCGCAACAACGAGAGCCACTCTTTCCCAAAGGCTCAACACGGGTTGTCGTCAACTTCGATGCCCCGCACGGCTTGATCGTCTGCGCTGTGAAAGTCAATGGCCACCCGGAGCGCTTCCTGGTCGACTCTGGCAGCACCACGTCGATCATCGATCTTGATGCGGCGCAACGCCTTGGTCTCCCGCAGGGAGGCCACTCCAAAGTCGAGGGGGCGACAACGTTTGTCGGGACGGTGGCACGCATTGACTCTTTCGAGATGGCCGGCATCAGCTTTGAACCGCTGTATGTTCAGGCGGTACCACTTCGGTTGCCCAGCAAGATAGCGCATGAGGGAATCGACGGCGTCCTTGGCTACGATCTCTTCTCTGCGCTTGTCGTCCGCATCTCTTATAAGAACGCGCATCTGGAGCTAAGCTTGCCTTCCGGCTTCACGTATGGCGGCAACGGCTCGATTGTCCGCGCCGACCTAGCCAAGCATATCCCGATCATCGTCGCGTCAGTTGGAAAAGACCATACTGGTAGTTTTAGCATTGATACCGGAAGCACTGCAAAGCTTGTGCTGTATAAACACTTCGCGGATGCGAACAGCATTGATTTCTTAAACCCGACCGAACATGACATCGGCATCTTCCAAGAATTTATCTACGATCCTGAGGACTTTTCACCGTCAACAGCGTCTGCTGCTGGGGGCGAATTCCCCACCCGCCATGCGGTGCTCGACCGGCTCAATCTAGGAACGTTTTCGTTGCCTGATCTCCCCACCGAGATCGTTATGCGCGAAGAGGGAGCTTTTGCGTCAGATTCTTCTACAGACGGCATCGTGGGTGGCGGATCGCTCGCGATGTTCGACGCTGTATTTCTCGACTATCCTGAGTCCCGCATCATCCTAGAGAAGTAGATCGGCGCGCGATCGGTCGGCCTTTTAGGCATCATGTTTGGCCCGGGCGTCAACCAATTCTGCCAGACGCTGCATCGCCTCGTCATCAAGAGACATGAACGCAACGCCCACCTCGCCTAAGCTGGATGTTCGTACAATCGCCGCTTCGAGCGTTACGGTCATATCGACGGTAATCGGGATATGGATGATGATGCGATCTCCATGAGCGAGCTGCTCGTCGGTCAGGAGCAGCACACCGCCGAGGCTTATGTTGTCAACCATGCCCGCGCACATGCGGCCGCTGTGTGCAACGGTAAATGTCACCGGCATCGAGATGTTAAAACGCGGCGCTTGACGCCGCTCGGAAGGACCCTTTCCCGATGGCGGTGATGGCGTCGGCTTCACGTCGTTTGCTCTATCGAGTCGACCACCCAATCAGACGATGACGTGCGGACGGGAGCGCCGCAGTACGTGCAGCGCCCATTTTGCAGGCTCAAGGGCGCGCCGCACGAGGGGCAACTCGACGCAAGCTGAGTGGATCCGGCCGTGCTCTTGGCATCCGCTCGCCGGATGAACGTCCAGCGCTCCGTAAATGTCTGCGGGAACTTGTTACCGCTGACCACTTGCTTTGTGTTTTCGTCGATGGTGTAGTCGGTCATGGTCGCGCTGATGGCAACGACGATTGAGTCATATGGTGTCGCGGCGTTCACGCCGACGATCCCGGCATGGCCGATGACAATGTTTTCGAGCATGTCGATTTGATGATTGGCGATCAATTGGTCGGTCTGCATCTTGTGCCGCTCGTAGAGGGCGTCCGACATGACGTCACGCGCCAGGTCCTGATTCCGAGCTTGCCAGGCCTGTTGCAGCTTGAAGAACGCCGTCTGCGCCCGATCCAGAAATGCTGCCTGATCGAAGTTCGGGTCCCGCGCTTTGATCGCAGCGAGACCGGTGGCAATGGCATTTGGATCCACCTTTGCAGATGTCTGGCCAACCCAAATTTGGCCGCTTGCATCGTCGTCCGTGACGCCGGCATCGAGTGTGGGCGACCACGACCCTTGACGGGCTAGCCGGCGAACATCTTGCGCATCAAGACCGCCGCCGGCCATGTCTCCCAGCTGCGCCGCCTGGCGTTGCGTGTAGCGCTGGTAGAGATAATAGAGCACGATGAGCACGATGATGGTGCTGAAACCGCCGTGGCCGAAAAAGAGGAGCGGCCACAAGCCCCAAAGTCCGCCACCTGAGCCACCGCTAAATCCGCCACCGCCACCGCCGCCATAGCCCTGCCCTCCGCCGGCACGGGCCCAGGCCGCAAGCGGCTCGCCAAGCGTCAAGATAAGAGGGGCTACGGCGACTAACGCGGTCACGGTCCGGCGACTCATCGTTTGCTGCTTACTGCAGACGACGGGCGAATGTTGCACTTTCAAGCACACAAGTGTTCCAGCTCGCGGCTTGCGTCTACTTCTTGGCTTTGGATTCGGCCGATGCGCCGGCAAGGCGCCGTGTCATCTGCACGTTGCGCTTGTCGAGCTCCGGTGTCTTAGGTGTTTCACAGATGCACGCGACGTGACGTAGCTCCGGGCGCGAAAGCAAGGCGCGAAAACCTGTCGTACCGATCTTGCCCTTACTCACGTGCCAGTGAAGATCGCGCTTTGCACCGAGCATGACCTGGGTATCGTTGACATGGAGCACGCGCAGGCGCTTGAAACCGATGTGCTTGCGAATCTCATCCATAACGATATCCACTGCCGGCGCATTGGATAGATCGTAGCCACTGGCCCAAAGATGTGCCGTATCTAAGCAGACACCGACGCGATGGCTCTTGATCGCGCGCACGAAGCGGCCGAGCTCCTCGATCGTCCCACCACATTTGTTCCCACCGCCAGCCGAGTTCTCAAGCAAGAGCATGGGCCCTCTGTCCGCAC
>JAFANK010000006.1 GCA_019232725.1 Vulcanimicrobiota bacterium
CGCACAAGATGACGGGCGGGCTTTGGGCAACGCTCACGCGAGCGTGCTCTTGATGAGTTGCACGAATGTTCGTGCATCAAGACTCGCAGAGCCCACGAGACCGCCGTCGATCTCCTGCTGCGCGCAAAACGCTGCACAGTTAGACACGTTCATCGAGCCGCCGTACAGGATGCGCGCGCTCTGCAGCCCCTCCAGCGTCGCACGGATCATGGCGATCGTCGCGTTTGCGCTAGCCGGGTCATCTGCCAAGCCGCTGCCGATCGCCCAGATCGGTTCATAGGCGATGACGATCTTTCCACGCTCTTCGGCCTTGAGATCACCGAGGGCGGCGCGCACTTGCGACGACACCCGCTGCACCGTCAGGTCTTGTTGTTTCTCCTCGAGCGATTCCCCGACGCAGACGATCGGTGTGATTTGGCCGGCGAGCAGCGCCGCCGTCTTGCGCGCGACGGCTTCATCGGTCTCTGCGAAGAGCCGCCTGCGCTCAGAGTGGCCGACGATGCAGTACGCCACACCGAGCGCGGCGAGCATGGGAACGCTGACCTCGCCCGTGAACGCGCCTTCTTTTTCGTAGTAGCAGTCTTGCGCGCCGATCTTGACTGACGATGGCGCAAGTTCGAGGCGCAGCGTTTCGAGATCCACAAACGGGGCGCAGAGCACGATGTCGGCACGTGGCACGAGCGCCTCGGCCGCACCCCAGAACAGTGAGACGTACTCCGCGGCCTGCGGCGGCGTCTTGTGCATCTTCCAGTTGGCCGCGAACAGCGGCTTTCGGTTCACGCGCTGGCCTGGGTGCGCAGCGCGGCGATGCCGGGCAGTTCTCTTCCTTCGATATATTCGAGCGTCGCGCCGCCACCGGTCGATATGTGCGTCATGCGATCGGCAAGCCCGAACTTGTGCGCAGCTGCGGCAGAATCACCGCCACCGACCAGTGACAGAGCGCCGGAATCGACGATCGCCTTGCCGACGCTCTCCGTGCCGGCCGAAAAGGCCTCGTTTTCGAAAACGCCCATCGGCCCGTTCCAGAGCACCGTCTTGGCTTTGAGGATCACAAACCGGAAATCGACCGCTGTGTCGGGCCCGATATCCAGGATCATGTCTTGCGCACCGACGCCGCTCACCGGCACCTCACGCGACTCTTCGTCGGTCGCATAGATCGACGTGGCGACGACTGCGTCTTTGGGAAGATGGAGGTTCGCATGAGCGCTCTCGGCGTGGCGCATGATCGCCTTGGCAGGACCAAGATCTTTGTCGCGCAGCGACTTGCCGACCTCGAATCCCTCGCCAGCAAGCAGGGTATTGGCCATGCCGCCGCCCACCACGATCGCGTCGCACAGGTCCATAAGCCGCTCGATAACGCCGATCTTGTCAGACACTTTCGCGCCGCCAAGCACGGCGACGAACGGACGCTGCGGATCGCGTAAGACCCGATCGAGGATTTCCACTTCGCGCCGCAACAGCGGCCCCATATAGGGCGGCAAGAACTTCGTGATGCCAACGGTCGATGCGTGCGCACGATGTGCGGTGCCGAACGCATCGTTCACGTACAGGTCACCGAGCGACGCGAGCGCGCGCGCGAAGTCAGGATCGTTGGCCTCTTCGCCCGGATGAAAGCGCAGGTTCTCCAGCAACAGCACGTCGCCGTTCTCCATCGCCGCCACCGCAGCGGTCGCCTCAGGCCCGATGCAGTCGCTCGCGCAGGCGACTTTACACCCGAGGGCGGCGCCTAATGGAGCAGCGATGGGCGCCAAACGCAAACCCTCCACCACTTTGCCGTCTGGTCGCCCGAGATGTGACATCACGATGACTTTCGCACCGCGGGCGCGCAGATCGCGCAACGTGGGAACAGCCGCTTGAATGCGCGTCGCGTCGCTGATCCGGCCGCCTTCGAGCGGCACGTTGAGATCCTCCCTGACGAGGACGCGTTTACCGCTGACGTCGAGACTTTCCAACCCTGCCGCGGTCACTTACGCGTCCTTTGCGATCACGAACGCAGTCAAGTCGGCCAGGCGATTGGAGTAGCCCCACTCATTGTCGTACCAAGCGATGACCTTGACGAGGTTGTCGGCCACGACCATCGTGGAGAGCGCGTCGACGATGGACGAACGCGGGTCGCCCTTATAGTCCATCGAGACGAGCGGCTCGTCGCTCACGCCGAGGATGCCCTTCATCCGTCCGCTCTCATACGTGCGGAATAGTGCGTTGAGCGCATCCTTCGAAGTCGGCTTTTCGGTCTGCGCGACGAGATCGATGATGGATACTGTCGGCGTGGGCACACGCAGCGAGAAGCCGTCCAGCTTGCCTTTCACTTCCGGCACCACGAGATGCAGAGCTTTGGCGGCGCCGGTGGTCGTCGGGATGATGTTGAGAGCGGCCGCTCGCGCTCGGCGCAGATCCTCGTGCGGGAAATCGAGGATCCGCTGGTCATTGGTGTAGGAGTGGACGGTCGTCATCGAGCCCCTGACAAGCCCAAGTTCGTCGACCAGCACCTTGACCACCGGCGCAAGGCAGTTCGTCGTGCACGAGGCGTTGGAGATGATCGTGTGCTTGCCCGGATCGTAGGCCTCGTCGTTCACGCCGAGCACGATCGTCACGTCTTCGTTTTTTGCCGGTGCAGAGATGATGACGCGACGCGCACCAGCATCGATGTGCGCCTTGGCCTTCTGGCCATCGGTGAAGAAGCCGGTCGATTCGATGACCAGACCCACGCCGAGGTCCTTCCACGGCAGGCTTCCGGGATTTTTCTCGGAGAGCAGTTTGATCGTCCGTCCATCGATGGTGAGCGTGCCGTCGCCGTGGCTTACCGAACCCGGATAGTTGCCATAATTCGAATCATGCTTGAACAAGTGCGCGGCGGTCTTGGCGTCACCGAGATCGTTGACGGCGGCGACCTCGAGTTGCGGATAGCGTTCGAGGATGACGCGCAGCACTTGTCGGCCGATGCGACCAAAACCATTGATGGCGATGCGAGGTGCCATGGACATCTCCTATGGGTGGAACGGATCTAAGGTCCGATGCCCCAAACGTCGTTACCTCTCTGCCATGCGCTCCAAAAGTCGCAAACGACTTGCCATGGCCGCTTTGCTGATCGGCGGCCGCGCCGCACGTGCCAATTCTCGCAGCGTGCGTGTGGGAAAAGCGATACGTAACCGCGCCGCCTCGCGCAACGCGGGCGACATCTTCGGTGCGCGAACGGTAGCCAGCGCACGCAACGCGGCGTCGCGCTGGCGCGCCGCCGATGCAGCGGCCCGCGCCGCATTCGCCGTCTCGGAATTGACCGTGCGCCGAATCGAATTCTTGGTCTGACTGACCGCACGCTGGTCGGCAAGGCGTAGCACCGCATGATTGGCTCCCATGAGCCCGAGGAGCATGCTCACCGCATCCCCATGCTTGACGTAGACGAGCGGCCGCCCGCGCCGGCGCGCGATCGAGGCATCCAGGCCGAAACGGCCGACGAGATCGCACACGAATCGCGCAGCGGCGTCGCTGCGGCAGAAGAATTCCAGATGTGTGCCGCGAGATGGATCGCTCACGGAGCCACACGACAAGAACGCGGCGCGCAATAACGTTCTGCGGCAGCAAGCGCGCACAGGAAGGCCATGATGTGCCGCGCCGAAACCATTGCGCACCACGTGTGCGAGCGGTATGCGCATGCTGAAGCGGCGGCCGGAGCGTGCGCGATCAGTGTGCGCATCGATGCCAGCAACTCGCGCAGCTGCGATGATCGCGCGAGCAGCAGATGCCCGCGAGCTCGAAATGCGGGCGACAGGGCCTGCGGCGGTGTCCTCGACGTTGCCAAAGATCATGAAGCCGCGGACGAACGTAGCGGCACAGCACGCCGCCTGCACGGGCACGCCAGCGACCTCATCTTTAGCGTCGCGCGAGAACATGCGCTGCCGTCAGCGCGTGGCGACCGCGATGTGCGCGCGAGCGTGCAGATACAGCCTCTCGAGCCGGGCCGCGAGCGCATCGACCGAATACGGTGCGGCCGCGTCGCGTGCAGCCGCCGCACGCTCAGCATGCCGCCCTGGCGCTTCCGCGGTCAGGTCGAGCACCGCGCGAGCGAAGACCTCCGTCTGCTCCGGCACGAGGACGCCGGCGTCACCGAGCACGCACTCGCGGGTGACCGGGCAGTCGACCGCGACCACCGGCAGTCCGTGCGCAAGCGCTTCGACGAGCACGAGCCCCTGCGTCTCCGTCAACGAGGTGAAGACGAGCGCGTCGGCATTCCGGTAATACGTGCCGAGCTGCGACTGTTCGAGCGCGCCTGTGAATGTGATCTGACCCGCATGAGCGCTTGCGGCGACGCGACGTTCAAGCTCGGCGCGATACGGGCCATCGCCCACGATGATGAGCCGCGCACGGGGCGCGGCCGTGGCGATCATGTCAAACGCGTCGAGCAAGAATTCGAGATTTTTCTCTTTGCCCAAACGCCCGACGGAAAGCAGCACGGGACCCTGCCCACTGCGCATGACGGGCGGCACGTCCTCTGTAGGCCCGAACCGCTCCAAGTCGACGCCGCCGGGCAGCACTTCGATCGGTGCACTGATGCCGTACGAGCGCAACAGGCCTTCCGTGCCCTGCGATGGCGCGATCACGCGGTCGCATTGATTGGAGAATTGACGTGACAGCCACAGCGTCTGTGGTTTGGTGATGCGCTGGTTGACCGGCAGGTAGTGGAGGTAGTCCTCGAACTTGGTGTGATACGTGAAGAAGAGCGGCGTGTGACGCAACCGTGCGAGATATGCGCCGAAGCACCCTATGAAGAAGAACGTGTGCGCGTGGATCACGTCGAACGGCATCGCCGGCAGATTGGCGACGACCTTCGCCGGTAGCGGAAACGCCATCCGGAATTCGGGATAAAAGGGAAACGATGCTGAGCGCAGATGGAAGAGGTCCGGGTGCTCTTCGTCACCTTCCGGGTGAGCGGGCGCGACGACGATGACACGATGGCCGCGCCGGCGCAAGCTTTGGGCCGTCGACACGATGGACGTCACGACACCGTTGGTCTCCGGCGCATAGGTGTCCGTGAACATGCCGATCGTCAGGTGTGGCGATCGGCGGTCAGGATCCGCGTGGCTCATGTCGGCGGGAACGTTCGTCTCCCAGAATGCTGTAGAACGAGTGGGGGTCCATCTTCTGCGCGAGACGCTCCGGCACCGCTTCAACGCGCACGCGCAGCGTTCCCGATGCGTAGTGCAGCACGAGTTCATCACCGACCTTGACGGTGTGCGAGGCCTTGGCAGGCCGCCCATCGCACTCGATGCGACCGGCGTCGAGCGCCTCTTTCGCCTCCGTACGACGCTTGGCGAGCCGGGAGATCTTAAGAAACTTGTCCAGCCTCATGCTCTTTGGCGCGCTGCCAGAGCGCATCGAGGTCATCCAGGCTGCGGTTGGCAAGCGCGGTGGCACCGCCGCCGGCGATGCGCTCCATCGTGGCAAACCGCCGCCGGAACTTCACGTTCGCCTGACGCAAGGCCGCTTCAGCGTCCACGCCATAGCGCCGCGCCACGTTCACAATCGTGAAGAGCAAGTCGCCGAGCTCGTCGCGCATGCTCTCCGCATCACGAATAGTGATGGCACGACGCAGCTCCTCGAGCTCCTCGTCGAGCTTGACGAGCACATCGTGAGCCTGTGGCCAATCGAAGCCGACGGTGCCGGCTTTCTCTTGCATGCGCTGCGATTGCAACAACGAGGGCATCGTTTTGGGGATGCCGTCAAGCAGCGATTCGCGGTGGCGAATGCCGGCTTCTTGGGTTTTGATGAGCTCCCACGATTTCATCTGCTCTTGGGTCGTTGAGATGCTCGCATCGCCGAAGACATGCGGGTGCCGGCGGATCATCTTGTTCGCGAGTGCGTCGATCACGTCGGCGACCGTGAACCTGCCTTGCTCGCAGGCGATCTGTGCGTGAAACACGATCTGCAGCAATAAATCGCCGAGCTCGTCGCGCAGCTTCTCGGCGTCACCCTCGTCAACCGCCTCGACGACCTCGTGCGCCTCTTCGACCAAGTACGGCAAGAGCGTCGCATGGGTTTGTTCGCGATCCCAGGGACAGCATACGCGCAGGCGCGCCATGATTTCGACCAGCTCTTCCCAGGTGTGGTGGATCGCAACCGGCGGCAACGCAACGAGCGGTGACATGGCTGCAGCCGAGAGCGCCGCCCGCGGCACGCCGGGGACGATCGTGACCTCGATGCGCGCCGTCGCGAGTGCGCGTAACAGGTGCGGAAGACCGGGCACATCGAGCAACGGATGCCCCGGAACGCCGAGGGCGGCGTCGCCGGCTCCCAATAATTCGACCGCCGCTACAACCGCGCTATCGACACCGCGCAGGAGCGCGCTTGCATCAAAAGGCACCGCTTTGGCGTCGACACCGGCGTCACGCAGATAGCTCAACGTCGCTGGTGCCGCGTTGCACGTGTAGACGACCGGCACGGATTTCAGACGCTCGAGCGCGCCGATCGTGAGCAATGCGGCATCGCTCGGGCCGAGACCGACGATCGACACGTGCGGCATGCGAAAAAGATTTGGCGCGGGCAAAGCCCGCGCCTCCGCGTTACCTAGTGGGCGGCGCTCCCGGTGCCATCGGCGGCGGCGTCGGGAACAGCGGGTTGAAGCGGTCGTCGTAGATTTGGATGTTCGCTTTCGACCGCAGTGATTGGATGAAGGGTCCGCTTTGCGCAGCCTCAGCCTGCTGCAGCAGCATCTGGCGGACTTTGGGTGCTGAATCCGCGAGGGATGCGGTCTGCGCCGGACGCCTGCCTTCGACTTGAATGATGTGCCAGCCGAACGGCGTTTGCACCGGTTGGCTGATCTGCCCCACGGGGAGGCTGAACGCCACGTCGGAGAACGGCTTCACCATTTGCGTCGGACCGAACCAGCCAAGCTCACCGCCTGACGCCTTGCTGCCGGGATCCGTCGAATCTTTTTTCGCGAGCGTGGCAAAATCCGCGCCGCTCTTGAGCTGGCCCTCGATCGAATCCGCTTCGGCCTTGGTCTTGACCAGGATATGGCGCGCCCGCACTTGCGCCGGCGTCGCGTACAACGACTTGTTCTTGTTGTAGAAATCGGCGACTTGTGCGTCGGTGACGTTCACTTGTTTGTCGACCGCCTTCTTGATGATGATCTGCACGCGTTCGATGTTCTTCACGTCGTCCATCGTCAAGCCTTGGTTCTTGATGATGGTGTCGAACTGGCCGGGCGGGAAACGGCCCTCGAGTTGCGTGAGCTGATCCTGGATCTCGGCATCGGTCACCGTAATGTTATTGGCCTTGCCATACTGCAAGACGAGCGACGTGTCGACCATCTGTTGCAGGGTCGGCTTGCCGGCTTGACCCTCGAGGCGGTTGTCGAGTTGTCCCTTGGTGATCTTCTCGCCATTGACCGAGACGACGGTCTTGTCTTCGGAGGCGCAGCCGGCCAACGCTGGCAGCGCCGCCAGGGCGACGGCGAACATAAAAACCGCGAACCTATTGCGAAGCATCGATTCTCCTTCGAACGGGCGAGCGGCCCGTTGCCTCAAGCGGCGTTACAGCTTAGACAGGATCTCGTGGACGGTCGCGAGGCTTGCCCCATCGCGGCCCGGAAGCCCGATGACGACTGCGCCCTGCGTGAACCGGAAATCTCCCCCGGTGAGCGATGTCAGCGCCGGAAGGGCCTGTTCGGACAATGAAAACCGGGGCCCCATCTCGAGAGTCAGCCGCCGCGCTTCGAGTGCAACTTTTTGCACTCCTTTCCTGGTTGCGAGAACACGCACGCGGGTCAGTTCGAGCAATGACTGCAGCGGTGGCGGCAAGGGACCAAAACGGTCGCGCAGCTCCTCGGCCACAGCGTCTACCTCTTCTATAGTCTGCGCTGCCGCAAGTCGCTGATAGAACGCTACCTTATGCCCGGCTTTCATATAATCGCTCGGGATGTACGCGCTTGTCCGCACATCGAGCACCGGTGGCGCTTCCTGCGTCACTGGTGCTTTCCCGCGGCGCTGCGCGACCGTATCGCGCAGGATCTCGCAGTACGTCTCAAAGCCGACGGACGCGATAAAGCCATGCTGCTCCCGGCCAAGCAAATTCCCCGCGCCGCGGATCTCGAGATCGCGCATGGCTAATTGCAGTCCCGATCCCAGATGGGAGAATTCGCGGATCGCTTCGAGTCGCGAGCGCGCGACGTCGCTCAGCGCTCGATGCGGCTGATACAGGAAATAGGCGTACGCTTGGTGGGCGCTGCGCCCCACCCGGCCGCGTAGCTGATAGAGCTGGGCGAGCCCGAAATGGTCGGCGTTGTTGATGATGATCGTGTTGACGTTGGGGATGTCGAGGCCATTCTCGATGATCGTCGTCGAGACCAAGATGTCGACCTCGCCTTCGATGAACTTCAGCATGACGTCTTCGAGCTCGCCTTCCTTCATCTGACCATGTCCGATCGCGATGCGCGCGCGGGGCGCGAGCGCCTGAATCGCTGCGGCCACGCCGTAGATGGATTCGATGCGATTGTGCACGATGTACACTTGGCCACCGCGATCGAGCTCCTGCGCGAGCGCGCTTGCGATCAGCGAGTCGCTGCTGGGAGCGACCACCGTCTTGATCGCGACACGCCCTTGTGGCGGTGTTTGGATCAATGAGAGATCGCGCACGCCCGCAAGACCCATGTGCAGCGTGCGCGGAATCGGTGTGGCCGAGAGCGTCAGCACGTCCACCGACTGGCGCAATTCTTTCAAGCGCTCTTTGTGCATCACGCCGAAGCGTTGCTCCTCATCCACGATGATGAGCCCCAGTCGTTTGAAGCCGACATCTTTTTGCAGCAGCCGATGCGTGCCGATGACCAGGTCGACGCTGCCTTCGGCCAGTCCGGCGAGCGCGATCTTCTGGTCAGCACGAGAGCGGAATCGCGACAGCAGCTCGATCTTGACGGGATACGCAGCGAAGCGCTCCGAGAACGTGCGGAAATGCTGCGCCGCGAGCACCGTGGTCGGTGCGAGCACGGCGACTTGCTTCTGGTCCATCACCGCCTTGAAGGCTGCGCGAATGGCGACCTCCGTCTTACCATAGCCGACGTCGCCGCACACGAGGCGATCCATCGGGCGCGCTCGCTCCATATCGGTCTTGACGGTGCGGATGGCCTCGACCTGATCGGGCGTCTCGTCGTAGGGGAACGATTCTTCGAGTTCTGATTGCCACGGCGTGTCGGGTGCAAACGGATGGCCGACCGCGACTTCACGTGCCGCGTACAAGCGCACCAGGCCTTCGGCGATGCGCTCCACCGCTTCACGGACACGCGAACGCGTGCGTGCCCAGTCACTGCCTCCCATCTTCGAAACACGCGGCGCTGCGCCGTCCGACGACGCATACTTGCGCACGAGATGCATTTGGTCGACCGGGACGTAGAGACGGTCTTCATTCGCATACGCAAGCTGCAGGTAGTCACGTCCGACGCCCAGCGCATCGATATGCTCGAGTCCGACGTAGCGGCCAATGCCATGGTGCGCATGGACGAAGTAATCGCCCACCGTCAGATCGTCCACGCTTTGCGGCACGCCTTCTTTGGCGCTACGGCGGTGGCTACGCCGCGCCGGATGTCCGTAGAGCTCGTTGTCACCGATAACGGCCAAGCGTACGCCCGGCATGACGAAGCCGGTATCAATCGCGCCGTCGCCGGACAGGACCTGACCATGTTCAGCTGGCAGCACAAGCCGTCTCGGTACGGGGCGCGTGGCAACGTCATGCTCGTCAAGCACTTCTGCGATGCGCCGATACCCGACGGATGCGATCGCGACCGTCACGCCGTTTGTTGCTTGCGCGCGGACGTAGTCAATAAAGCGTTCGATGCTGCGGCCGAACGAGGGTGCAGGCTGCGAGACAAGAGCGACGCGCGCATCGGCGCGCACGTGCGCGAGTGGTTGTGGCGCAGTCGGCGTCGAGCGCAGCGTGCACGCCGCCATGCTCGCGAGTGGCGCGCTGAGCTCATCCAGCGAGAAGGCGGCACTCCCCGCTTCAGTTTCTTCGCCCGGGTCGGGCGCAGCAGTAGCAGCGCCGGCGTCGAGCTCGTCGCGGTCGGCATCGGCGACCGTGGCATCGCCGGCTTTGAGTGCGAATCCACGATCGGCCGCGACGATCATGTCAGGATCGTCGAGCACCACGTACGCTTTTGGGGCATATTGCCACACGGAGGCTTCCATCGTTGCACGCTCGCCGAGCGACCAGGGAACGATGGTCACACGATCAAGCTCGCCGGCTGAGCGCTGTGATGAAAGCGCGAAGGTACGGATCTGCTCGAGGCGATCGCCGAAAAACTCCAGACGCACGGGCTCGTCGGCGGTGGCCGCAAACAGATCGATGAGCCCGCCGCGAACGGCGAATTCACCTGCGGCGCTGACGAGATCGACGCGCTCGTAGCCGATCGCCGCAAATTGTCCGATGACGGTCTCCCAGTCGTACTCCTCGCCCGTGGCAAGCTCGAGCGTTGCTGCCCGAAGCGCCGCCGGCGCGACAAGCGGCTGCCGTGCTGCGCCGTGTGGGATGCAGTATATGCCGGACCGGCCGGCGGCGAGCGCCTCGAGCAACGCGAGGCGGTCGGCACGTTCGGTCGGATTGAGGAGCGCACCGGCGCGCGCATCGAGTGCCCGTATCGCGCCGATACGGGCGCCGCGGTCGCCGAGATACGAAAGGCAATCGTTGACGATGCGGTCTGCAGACTCGACGCTCGGCGTCCACACGATGAACTGTCCGCCGAGCACGTTCCACAGTGCTGCCAGGAGCGCGGGACGTGCTGCCGCGGCGACGTCGACCATGTCGACGTGCTCGCGTGCGCGCAGGATGTGCGCAGCTTGCGCGACCTGCGGTGTTGCGGCCAAGGCGTGGGCGACCGCCTGTCCGAGAGAGTGCTGTTGCACGAAAAGCTCCAAAGCGCCGTGGCCGGATCGCGCGCGACCCGGCCTATTGGCAAGCTTGGATAGCATAGAGCCGGCGTGCGGACCTGTCAAGGTGGGTGGCGCGCGAAGTGCGGGCGGCACGTAAAGTGCCACCCCTACAGGGAAATCTAAAAAGGTAGCAAGCGGGCGCGGTTTATGACCACCCGCGCGCGAGGTAAAGCACTGAGCAAGCCAGGAGTGCAAGGTCATGAGACAGGGTTTGACGCTTATCGCCTGCGCGTTCGCCATACCGCTCTTGGCAAGCACGGCTGCGCTGGGTGACGCGGCGCTGCCGCCGGGCGTCCCCTACGCGGCGCCGTCCGATCCCGTACGCATCGCCGCCATCGAGCTCCCGTCTGGCACCGTCCGGGGAGGCGACACCATCAGCGCGACCGTCCTCACCAGCAGCAACGCCGCAGCCGTCACCGCCACTGTCGGCACGTACGTGCTCAACCTGCCGAAGACGGCCCCAGGTACCTTCGAGCTTTCCGTCGCGGTACCACGACTGCCGCTGCCGACCTACCATGCGAAAATCGTCGTGACCGCGATCCGGGCGGACGGCGCCACGGACCAGACGTCAGTCAAAGTTTTGATCAAGTACTAATGAAGAAAGCCCGCGTGGTCGTCCTCGTCATCGACGGGGGCGGCGTCGGCGCAACTGAGGATGCGGCACGTTTCGGCGACGGGCCGGCAGTCAATTCGCTTGGCAATACCGCCAGAGCCAACGGCGGTCTTGCGCTCCCCAACCTGGAGCGCTTGGGCCTGGGGTGGCTGTCCACGATACAGGGTGTCGGCCGGCCATCGGCGCCACTTGCAGCGTGCGCACGCTTGCGAGAGATGAGCAACGGCAAGGACAGCGTCACGGGCCACTGGGAGATGATGGGCATCACCGTGCACAACGCGTTTCCTACATACCCGAACGGGTTTCCACCGGAGCTCATCGAGCGCTTCGAGGCGCTCATCGGACGCAAAGTGCTCGGCAATATCGTCGCATCCGGTACGGAGATCATCGAGCGGCTCGGGCGGATGCACATGGAGACCGGTTTTCCTATCGTGTATACGTCGGCCGATTCGGTCTTTCAAGTCGCGACGCACGAAGCAGTCGTCCCATTGCCGACGCTCTGGGACTGGTGCGAACAGGCGCGGGCAATGTTGGTGCCACCGCACCGTGTCAACCGTGTCATCGCGCGACCGTTTGAGGGAAAACCTGGAGCATTCGTCCGTACGGCAGGACGTCGCGACTACGCGGTGCCGCCACCCTCGCCGAGTTTGTTGGAAGTGCTCGAGCGTGCTGCGGTGCCGACGCTCGTTTTGGGGAAGATCCAAGACCTGTACTCGTGCCAGGGCATTAGCGCTGGGAGACGAACCGCTGACAACGCTGAAGGGATCGACCGAACGCTTGAATGGTTGCGCAGCGGCGATGGCGGTTTTTGTTTCACAAATCTCAACGACTTCGATTCGAAATATGGGCATAGGCGGAATGCTGACGGCTACGCGAAAGCGCTCATGACGCTCGACCAAGGACTGACCCCCCTGCTCAGCGAGCTCGGTGCAGGCGACCGGTTGATCATCACCGCGGACCATGGGTGCGATCCGACCGCGCCGGGTACAGACCATACTCGAGAGTTCGCACCCCTTTTGGACTATCGACCTGGCATGGGCGGTGCAGTCCTCGGCGATCTTGATTCTTTTTCGCAGGTTGGCCATCGCGTGCTGGAGATGTTCGACGTGCCGCTGCCGGTCGCGGAGCTGAGCGTATGATCGCAAGTGCTGTTGTACGACCTGCAGTTCGTAAGCCGCTGGGCCCCAGTCGCGCGCAGCGCGTCCTTCGGTGGCGACGTGCGGTGCGACCAGTGCCAGCTTTGTGGCTCGCGATCAAGCGCGCGTGCGATCTGATCCTGGGAAGCGTGGTCGCAGCGCTCACCTTGCCGCTATGCGCCCTCATTGCGCTCGCCGTGAAACTCGCATCGCCAGGACCGGTGTTCTTCGTGCAAGAGCGCATCGGCCGCGATGGCCGGCCGTTCCGGCTCTTCAAGTTCCGGACCATGATCGATGGTGCGCATCTCATGCACCGTCACGTGGCGCACTTGAACGCTTGCGACGGCCCCGCGTTGAAAATACCGAACGATCCACGTCTTCACCCATTGGGCGCCTTCTTGCGGCGTAGCAGTCTTGACGAGCTGCCGCAGCTCATCAACGTGCTGCGCGGGGAGATGAGTCTTGTCGGACCAAGGCCTGCACTCGCGGATGAGGTAGAGAGCTACGAGCCGCACTACCACCAGCGCCTGACCGTGCAGCCGGGGATGACAGGGCTGTGGCAAGTGAGCGGCCGAGCGAACATACAGTTCCGGCGCTGGATGGCCATGGACGTCTGGTACGCACGGCAGTGGTCACCGCTCGTCGATGCCTGGATCATCGCACGGACGCTGCCGGCGGTGTTGCGCCGGGAAGGAGCGTGGTGACGCAGGCGCTTGCCATGCTGCCGCCCGTCATCAATCAGACCACCGCGCCGGTTCCGCTCGATCCCTGGTCTGCAGCCGGTTTTACCGCCATCGCCGTTGCCTCTGGCTATCTCGCTTTTCGCGGATCTCCGTGGATGCTCGGCGTCCTCGCATTTTCCGTGCCGTTCGCAGGGTACCGCGACGTTGCGCACACGACGATCACCCTCGAGAAATGCGTAGCCCTCGGGACTGCCGTGGGACTCTTGCTCGGCGGCGCACCGGTCTGGCCGCGCTCCACGGGCACCCGGCGCGTGTTGCTCGCGGGTGCGTTCGTGTTGGCTGCTATCGCGTTGTCGGCGGTGCAGGCAGAATACCGGCTGCCTGTAGCGCGCGAATTCTTCAAAGAAGCTCAATATCTCGTGCTCCTCTGGTGTGCCGCCACGATCATAGAGAGAACGGCTCGCTCGGAAGTCTATTTTGCACCAGCGGTCGCAGCTTCATCCGCGATCGTCTCCACGCTCGCCATATCCCAAGCGATCATCGGCGGCGCTCCTTCGGGCATCTTGATCAATGGTCACGCGCTACCACGCGTCGCCGGCACATCGGAAGGACCCAACCAGTTCGCCGGCTACTGCGAGTCAGTGCTGCCGACGATCTGGGTATGGCCGATGCTGGTCGCGTCGTATGCGCCGTTGCGCAACTACGCGAACTTCAGCACAGCGGCAGCGCTCGTGCTCAGCCAATCACGAGCAGGCATCGTCGTCATCGCGCTCGCCTATGCGGCGCTGCGCCGCTGGGCGCGGGCAGCAGCAGCCGCTGCGCTTGTGCCGTTATGTGCAGGTGCGATCGCAGGGCTTCTCGTCATCGCGGGCTGGTTCATCATTCGGGCGCACGCAGGCTGGACGGACTTCTGGCATCTCTTCCTGTTTGACATTCCCGGTCAGCAGCAGGGAGGCGTCAGTACGCGCACGCAGCTGTGGCCCGCGGCGGTCACGCTTTTCCTGCGGCATCCGCTGACCGGCGTGGGTGCAGGCAATTTCGAGTTGTTGCTGTCGACGGTGGGGTTGCCGGGCGTGCGGACCAACGCGGGCAGCTTACCCTTGCAAACGCTTGCCGAACAGGGGCTGATAGGCTTTGCCGCCCTCGTGGTGTTCGCGACGGTCGCCTTACGCGAAACGTACGTGCGCCGAGCCGCGTCACCCCTGGCGCTCGCCGCGTGTCTTGCATTTGCAGCACTGCTCGCGCACCAGCTAGTGGACGTTTTGTTCTTCTATCCCAAGGCGGCTGAGCTGAGCTTTTTGCTGCTTGGCGCAGGTACGGCGGCCAGGGGGACCAGCAGCCGATAATAACTCTAGGATGAGATTCACCTTCATTGACAACGCGTGTGGCATCGTCGAGCATGATGGGTTTCGCATTCTGAGCGACCCGTGGCTCTCCGAAGGCGCCTTTGACGGGAGTTGGTATCATTTTCCGCCGTTGCGCACGACGCCCCAGGAGCTCTGCGCGGTCGACGCGATCTACGTCAGTCACATCCATCCCGATCATTTCGACCAAGCAACGCTCGCGGTCTTACCGCACGACCTGCCCGTGATCGTGCTCGATCATGGCAAGAACTATTTGCATCGCGCCCTGGCCGCGGCAGGCTTCGACCGCCTGGTCAAGATACCCGATGGCAAGAGCGCCCAGTTGGGGCCGTTTGCGCTCACCGCCTACAAGCCGTTCGCAACGGATATCTTCCATGAATCCACGATCGGCAATGTGATCGATAGCTCCCTCGCGATGGAAGCGGGTCAGTACAAGCTATACAACGGCAACGACAACAATCTCACGCTCGAGGCGGCAGAGGCGATGCGCAGGCGCCACGGCACCTTCGACCTCGCGCTGCTCAAGTATAACGCGGCAAGTCCCTATCCGGCCTGTTTTTTCAATCTTGACGAGCAGCGCCGGCTTGCGGAAGCTGCGCGCATCCGCGAGCGCAATCTCGAGCATCTCGTCAGGGTGACCGAGATCTTGCAGCCGCGGTGCATGATGCCGTTTGCCGGCAACTTCGTGTACGCAGGGAAACAGTGGCGCAAGAACCGGTTCTTGGGCACGACCACCTGGGATGCCGCCGCGCAGTATGTCGCGCAGCACCTACCGGCGCAAAAGATGCTCGTGATGAACGAAGGGCAGACCTACGATCTGGCGAGCGGCACGGTCGCGGGATCCGCGTATAAACCGGTTGACCGCAACGCGCAGGACAAATACGCCGAGGGACTCGCTGACGTCACCTATCCATACGAATCAGAGACGCTTGACGAGGACGCTCGCGCGCGCATGCGCTCGGCACTGCCGATCGCGCGCGCGAACCTCTGGCGCATGCAGCAGCAGCTCGGCTTCACGCAGGCGTACAACATGTACGTCGACGTCGCGGACGGGGAGTACTTCCACTTTTCCTTTGCCGATGCTGCGAGCGGGTTCGCCGCGTCGGACGCACCATGCAAACGGCCCTATCTACGTGCGGCGATGGATCCGCGCTTGCTCTTGCAGATCCTCGAACGGCGCGCGCACTGGAACAACGTCGAAATCGGCGGGCACATCGACTTCTTCCGCGATCCGGACGTCTATTATCCGGACGTGCACGTCATGCTGTCCTTTTTGCACGTGCCTCAGCGCGTCGCGAAAATCGCCTGACGGTTGCCTCGTCATGCAGGGGGAAACGACCATTCACGAAGGCTATCGCTGGGCGCGCAGCACGGAGTACGCAACCTATAACCAGGCGCTGGGGCTGTACCAAGTCCAGGCCTGTCTCGAACACGCGCGAGGGCGTTACGCCCTCGATCTTGCTTGCGGCGACGGAACGCTCACTGCACAGCTCGCCCCGCGGTTCGAGCGCATCGTCGGCGTCGATGTCTCACGCGAACACCTTGCGCACGCTCGCGCTCGGGTACCACAAGCCTCGTTCCACGAAGCGCGCATAGAAGACGTGGCGCTGGACGAGCGCTTTGATTCGATATTCATGCTTAACGTGCTCGAACACGTCGTCGAGCCCGGCGTTGCGCTGCGCGCTGCTGCGCGGCATCTCGCCCCTGGCGGCGCGCTCATGGTCCACGTCCCCAACGCGGTCGCGATCAACCGGCGCATCGCGGTCGCGATGGGTACGCTTGTCGCCTGCGATGAGCTCTCGCCGTACGACCTTCAGGTCGCCGGTCACCGGCGATCGTATGTGATGGGCTCGCTCATCAAGGACATCGAGCACGCGGGACTGCGCGTGGTCGCGACCGGCGGTGTCTTTTACAAGATGCTCTCCACGCCGCAAATGGATTGGCTCTTGTCACAGGGGCCGTGGAGCGAAGGCGGGTTCGGCTGGGGGCGCGTCGGCGCGGATTCGCGAGACTGGCGTGCTGAGTTCTGCCGGGCCTGCTACGAGATTGGCCGCGAGCGGCCCGACGACTGCAATATCATCTACGCCGTGGCAGAAGCATAGACGATGGGCGCGCACACGCATCGCATGAAAGTGGTCATCCTGGCCGGCGGTCTAGGAACGCGCATCAGCGAAGAAACGCATTTGCGCCCAAAACCCATGGTCGAGATCGGCGGCAAACCCGTGCTCTGGCATATCATGAAGACCTACTCCGCTCACGGCCTCAACGACTTCATCATCTGTTGCGGTTTCAAAGGCTACATGATCAAAGAGTACTTCGCCAACTACGGTCTGCACATGTCGGACGTGACCTTCGACCTTCGGACCGGCGAGCGGCTCGTCCACCAAAATAGCGCTGAGGCGTGGCGGGTTACCTGCGTCGACACAGGCTTGGAAACGGCGACCGGCGGACGGCTCAAACGCGTGCGCGAGTATTTGGACGGCGATGCATTTTGCTTTACCTACGGTGACGGCGTGGGCGACGTCGACATCACCGCGCTCATCGAGCGCCACCACCAACTACGGCTGCCGGCCACGGTGACGGTCACGCGCCCGCCTGGCCGCTTCGGCGTGTTAACGATGTCGCGTGACAGGATCACCGGTTTTGATGAAAAGCCGGCGGACGAAGGATCGTGGATCAATGCCGGCTACTTCGTGCTCTCTCCGCAGGTCATCGATACCATCGAGGGTGACACAACGGTATGGGAGCGAGGACCGATGGAGCGCATGGCGCGCGAGGGGAAGCTCGGCGCCTATATGCACGACGGGTTCTGGCAACCGCTCGACACCTTACGGGATAAGATCCTGTTGAACGACCTCTGGAACGCAGGCAAGGCTCCGTGGAAGACCTGGCAGTGACTGAAGCGTTTTGGAGCGGTAGGCGCGTCATGGTCACGGGGCACACCGGCTTCAAGGGAAGCTGGCTCTGCCTTTGGTTGCAGCAACTCGGCGCTCGTGTCGCAGGGTTCGCGCTTGCACCACCCACCGCGCCGAGTCTTTTCGAGGCCGCTGCGGTCGGCGAGGGCATGCAGTCGATTGTCGGCGATGTCCGCGACGGTGGACTGCTTGCGACGAGCATGCGCAGCTTTGAACCGTCGGTCGTCTTCCATCTCGCCGCGCAAGCGTTGGTCCGCCGCTCGTACGAGGATCCACTGGAGACCTATTCGACCAATGTGATGGGCACGGCGCACCTGCTCGCCGCGGTGCGCGCCACGACGACGGTTCGCGCAGCCGTGATCGTGACGAGCGACAAGTGCTACGATCTGCACGTCAAGAGCGAACGGCACGCGGAGACCGATCCCCTCGGGGGTGACGATCCCTATTCAGCAAGCAAAGCCGCAGCCGAGATGATCGTGTACGGTTATCGGGGGCTGCTGGGCCGCCCGGAGCCGTCTGGTCTCGCCGTCGCTACCGCTCGGGCTGGTAACGTCATCGGCGGCGGGGACTGGTCGCAGGATCGCCTCGTGCCCGATCTGATCGCGGCGTTTCGAGCCGGAAGGCCAGCCCTCATACGGCAACCTGGCGCTATTCGGCCTTGGCAACACGTCGTCGACCCGTTGCGCGGATATCTCATGCTCGCGCAGCGCCTGGCCGGAGACGATGGTGCGGATTTTGCTCAAGCGTGGAACTTCGGACCGGCGTCTGCGGACGAGCAGCCGGTCTCAGTGCTTGCCGATCGCTCGACCGAACTGTGGGGAGGCGGCGCGACCTGGGCGCGCGACACCATAGCGCATCCGGCCGAAGCGGCCACGTTACGTTTGGACAGCACGAAAGCGGCCGATCGCCTCGGCTGGCGAGCGAGGATAGGCCTCGAGGCGGGGTTG
>JAFANK010000151.1 GCA_019232725.1 Vulcanimicrobiota bacterium
GCACGACGGTGCACATCCTGTGGTTCGATTATCCCGCGCACGTGACTGCGCTCTATGCGCTGGTCTCGTTTGCCACGTCGGGTATTTATCTCGCGTTCTTCTTGACCGTCTTGGGTGCGCTCATCGCTCGGCTGCGCGGCTGGAAACCGAGCGGCGCGTTCACGCTCGGTGGCTGGGGCTATCCCGTCACGATTGGGGGCGCCACATACTTGCTGCTCATGCTGCTCAACATCATCTGGCCCAGTCCTCTCTCCAGCGGCCGCGCACTCTTCAATTACGGCTGGGTGACGTTATTGGTCATGGCTATCATCGCGGGCGCCGGTGCATTGTACGAAGCAATAGCCCGGCCCGATCGCAACGTCGCCCAACATCGCGCCCAACCCCAACTTCTGCGCGAATGATGCACACCGACGTCGTGCCCGTGTTGGTCATCTCGGGTGTTGCAACCGCCGGCGTTCTCGTCCTCACAGTTGCGCCTCGACAAGTGTGTCATGCGTTATTCCGCGTCGAGCCCGCGGACTGGTTGTCGGTCTTTTTCGCCAGGTACCTTGGGCTGCTGGTATTCGCTATCGGAAGCCTGGTCGTGTACAGCTGCTCTATTGTGCGTATCTTTTGCGCCGGGCTAGCAGCAGTTTGTAGCGCCTGAAGTGCAACAGGTCTCTGTCGATCCATCGCGCTCGTTAGCCTCGGCGACGACGTGGTACGTTTCCCAACGGCGTCCATCCGGATCGGTCGCCCATACCTTATCTTGTACGGCGTAGCAGCACGTCTCGTCCAGCTCGGTATCCACGGGCAGCCCCGCCTGTGAAAGTCGCCGGATCATGTTGCGCACAAAATCGGCCGAATCGACAGCGATACCGTAATGAGCGCCGCCGGCTACAGATGCATCGGCGTCGCGTGATAGCGCAAGTTCAAGGCCAGGATCATCGATTAGGAACAAAGCGTAATCTTTGTACTGCTTTGCAGGCTCAACACCGAGCAGCGTACGGTAAAACGCCACACTTGCGTCCAGATCCTTCGTCGCAAAGCTCATGTGCGTTCTCATGCTGTAGTCCTCACGGCGCCTGAAACGGCGTCATTAAAAACTAGCACGTCGCGATGAACTCTGTCAACTGGGCAACGAGCCAGCCTTTGAGGGTGGGATTCGGATAGCTGCCGTTTGACGTCCTCTGGTACGATAACGCGCATGAAGCAATCGGCGCGCATGAAGGTGTTGGTACTGGGTGGGACCCGGTTTGTCGGCCGCCATATCGCTCGCGAGTTGACCGGACGTGATCACGATGTCGTGTGCTTTCATCGCGGACAGACGAATTGCGAACTTCCAACCGGCGTGGCGGAACGGTTCGGCGATCGCAACCATGACCTGAATGCCGTCGATCGCGATCACTGGGATGTCGTCATCGATGTGAATGGCTACGAACCAGCACAGGTGGCGCGATCGCTCACGCTCAGTTTCGACCGGTACATCTTCATCTCGACGGTGAATGTCTATGCGGATGTGAGCGCGCCGGGCGCAAGCGAAGACTGGCCGACGCTTCAGACGTTTGACGCGAGCGACGAGTCGACGGTGTATGGCGCCAAGAAAGCAGCATGCGAGCGGCTGGTCGCGGGGCGCTGCGGCGAGCACGCGCTCATCCTGCGGCCGGGCATGATCGTTGGCGCGTATGACTATACCGGACGCTTTACGTATTGGTGTGAGCGCGTGGCACGCGGTGGCGATTTTCTGGTGGTCGCTCCGCCGGCGAGGCCCGTGCAATTCATCGACGCCGCAGACATCGCGCGCTTCGCCGTCGATGCGCTCGAACACGACATGTACGGCGTATACAATGTCGTCGGCCCGCGTGATCCAATCACGCTGAGCGACCTGCTCACCGATTGTCAAACAGTAGCCGCACGGCGCGGGATGCCGCAAGCGACACCTGTCTGGACTGACGAGCAATTTCTACTCGATAATGGCTTGACACCGTGGCTCGACATGCCCTTCTGGCTACCTGAGAAACGCTGGCAGGGCGTGCTGCAGATCAGCAATACCAAGGCGGTCCGCGCCGGCCTCCAACATCGCCCATCAGCTGACACGATTGCCGCTGTGTTGGATTGGGCAATAACCACGGATAAACGGACGATTGCCGGTTTGTCCAGCGATCGTGAAGCTAAGCTGTTAAGAAACTCCAGTGTGAGGCTTGAGCCTGGCTTGTAAGGAACGTGCCGCCGCGCCGGATCTGGCTCGC
>JAFANK010000156.1 GCA_019232725.1 Vulcanimicrobiota bacterium
ATCGTCGCCGGGAAGCATGGACCGAAGGCGCCGAACAGCCACGACGAGCGCACGATGGTGTGGTTACCCGGCGCCTCCCGAGCCACCTCGCGCTCCCCCGCGAGCTTTGAGTGGCCATACGAGGACACCGGCCCGACAGCATCGGACTCGACATACGGCGAACGCTTGGATCCGTGGAACACGTAGTCGCTCGAGATGTGGATCGTCCACCCCCCGGTTGCGGCAGCGGCCCGCGCGACGTTGCCGGCGCCCGTCCCGTTGACCGCCAGCGCCGCTTCGGGCGAGGTCTCGGCGCCGTCGACGTCGGTCCACGCCGCGCAGTTGACGACCACGTCCGCTCGCGCGGCGCCGAGCGCATCGTCGACCGCGGCGCGATCGGTGATGTCGAGCTCCGCCCGCGGCAGGCCCAGACCCTCGTGCCCCGCGCTCCGCGCCGCGGCGACGAGATCCTGCCCGAGCATCCCGGCCGCGCCGGTTATCGCGAATCGCATCGCGTGCAAGGGTAGACCGCGAGGATGCGCGATGATCCGGCCGTGTCCCAGGCCCGCTCCGGCTCCGAACAACGGCCACGGCCCGTGCGGGTCATCGCCGCCGGCGGCACGATCGCGATGCGCGGCGAGCGCGCCGTGCCCGCTCTCGACGCCTCCGAGCTCGTGGAGCAGCTCCCCCAGGTCGCCGGTTTCCACCTCGAGGCGGAGAGCGTCCTGTCGCTCCCGAGCACGCACCTGGCCCTGTCCGACGCGCTCGACCTCGCGCGCCGAACCGGGGCCGCGGCGACGGCCGGCGAGGGCGTGGTGCTGACCACCGGCACCGACACGATGGAAGAGGTCGCGGTCCTGTGCGGGCTGATGTACGGGGGCGAGGCGCCGATCGTGATCACGGGTGCCAACCGCCCCGGCAGCGCGCCCGGCGCGGACGGTCCGGCCAACCTGCTCGACGCGATCATCCTGGCCCGCGCCCCGGCCGCGGCCGGGCTCGGCGTCGTCGTGGCCTTCGGCGGCGAGGTCCATGCCGCGATGACGGTCCGCAAGATCGACAGCACCGGCCCGGTCGCGTTTGGCTCGCCCACGGCCGGCCCGCTCGGGCGGATCGTCGAAGGGCGCGTATGGCTCCACGTCACGCCGCGCCGCCCGAGTCCGCTGCCCGTCCAGCGCCTCGACCACCGCGTCACCACCGTCATCACCGGGCTCGGCGACGACGGCGCACTGCTCCGCCACGCCGCCGAGATCAGCGATGGCGTCGTGCTCATCGCCTTCGGCGCCGGCCACCTGTCCCCCGCGGTCCTGGCGGTGCTCCGCGAGGCCGCCGAGCGCGTGCCCGTCGTCATCACCTGCCGTCCGGACCGCTCGTCGATGCTGTTCGGTACCTACGGTTTCGACGGCGCCGAGCGGGATCTGCGCGCGAGCGGCGCTATCTGCGCCCCGTTCCTGTCCGCCGCGGCGGCACGGATCGCGCTCCTGGCCTGCCTCGGCGCCGGCCTCGACCGCGGCGGTATCGCCGCCGAGCTCGCGCCGTTCGACGCCAGGTAGCAAGTTCCTCACAACACCGACGGGCCCACCTCGGTAGGGTCGCCAACCATGGCCGAAAGAACCTCATACACACCGGGTACCTTCTCCTGGACCGACCTCGCCACCACCGACCAGGACGGCGCCAAGCAGTTCTACACCGAGCTGTTCGGCTGGGTTGCCGATGACCAGCCGGTCGGCGACGGCATGACCTATTCGATGATGAACGTGGGCGGCGCGCCGGCCGCCGCGATCTCGACCCAGCCGGAGGCTCAGCGCGACGCGGGCGTACCCCCCGCCTGGAACTCCTACGTCACCGTCGAGAGCGCGGACGCGGCCGCCGACAGGGCCGCGAACCTTGGCGCGACCGTGCACGCGCCGCCGTTCGACGTCATGGATGTGGGACGAATGGCCGTGATCCAGGATCCACAGGGCGGGTTCTTCATGGTCTGGGAGCCCAAGCTCCACATCGGCGCCGGCATCGTCAACGCCCACGGCGCCCTCTCCTGGAACGAGCTCGCCACCCCCGATCTCGACGCGTCGGCTGCGTTCTACCGCGAGATGTTCGACTGGAAGGTCGAGCCGATGGAGGGCATGGAGATGCCCTACATGGTCATCACCACCGCGGCGGGCACCAGCAACGGCGGCATGCGCCCCGCGGCCGAGACCGAGCCGACGTACTGGCTGGTCTACCTCGGGACGGACGACATCGACGCGACCATGACCAAGGCGACCGAGCTCGGCGGAAACGCTCTCCTGGGCCCGATGGACATCGGGGTCGGCAAGATCGGCGTTGTCCAGGATCCGCAAGGTGCGGTGTTTGGCGTGTACGCCGGCGACTTCGACGCGTGAGCCGGGCTACGCCCGGCCGTAGACCGGCA
>JAFANK010000175.1 GCA_019232725.1 Vulcanimicrobiota bacterium
CGCCCGCATAGGTCGTGCCACCGATGAGGACCAGGCGCCGGCCGAAGTCGATGATGATGAAGGTCTCCGAACGCGTGCCGTCACGCTCGGGGACGGCCAGGAAATTACACGCGTTGACGACCGCGAATTCAGGCTCGAAGTTCCGCAGCGCTGGGCCTTGGGCCGGGATGAAGAGATTGCGCGCGAACAGGTTATGCCAGGCAAGCTCCGTGACCACGCGGACGGGAATGCGGTAGTCAGGATCCGCTCCCGCGAAGGCATCGAGCACATAGACCTCTTTGTCGCGCAGATACTGGTCGACGCGGCTCAAGAGTGCGTTGAACTTCGCCTGATCGAAGGGTTTGTTGGTCTTGCCCCAGTCGATGTGGGATTGGCTGCTCGGTTCCTGGACGAAGAACTTGTCGTTGGGCGAGCGCCCGGTGTGCTTGCCGGTCTTCACCACAAGCGGGCCGCGCGCGGCTGCGAGGCCCTCACGCCGGCGGATCGCCTCCTCGAACAAGGGCGCAGTCGTCAAGTTGGGGGTCGCTTTACGCACGGGGCCAAACCCGTACATTTCGACGCCCGCGTTCTCAGTTTCGCCGGCGAGCAATGCCATAAAAGGGTGCCTTCTCCTTATACTTGTGGGGTGCCACAAGCGCTTACGAAGGTGTTTTTAGCTTCCCTGCGGGCTTGCAATAGCTCTGGGACTTTGGACGCTGCGAGAAAACGCACGCCACCGGGACATATGGCGGCGGAGAGCGGCGCACGGCGGCGCGGGCGCCTGAAGGGGCGTCTGAGTGCTCGCGGAGGCATGATGCTGAGAGCGAGCGCGATGTCGAGGACCGCTGCGCGCAGGAGCGAGCAGTGGGCCGTCCCCGCGGGCGGCTGCGACGACTGCGCCGCTCATCCACTGACAACCACACTTCCCACACATGATGCACACAATGTTGTGAACACGTCGTCCACAAGGGTGAGCCACTGTAAGCCGGAATAGCAAGGGAACGCAGCCTGCGTGGGCTGCTGTCTGCACGTCGCGAGGTCCATGGCTTCAAGTTTCGTCCATCTCCACACACACAGCGAATACTCGCTGCTCGACGGTGCATGTCGCACCAAAGCAATCGCGGCGAGCGCGGCAGAGCTGGGCATGCCCGCAGTCGCGCTCACCGATCACGGCGTGCTCTACGGCGCGCTTGAGTTCTATTTCGACGCAAAAGCGAAAGGCGTCAAGCCGATCATCGGCTGCGAGATGTACGTCGCGCCGCGCGGGCATAAGGACCGCACGACACGGGAAGAATACCATCTCACCGTGCTGGCGGCGAACAAAGCCGGCTATCGCAACCTGTTGAAGCTCGTCTCGATCGGCTTTTTGGACGGATATTATTACAAGCCGCGCGTCGACCTCGACCTTTTGGCCCGTCACCATGAAGGGCTCATCGTGCTCTCGGGGTGCCTGGGCGGCGCCGTGGCACAATCCCTGGTGCGAGGCGAGGACAAAGCCGCGCTCGAGCTCGCACGTGCCTATAAGGCGGTCTTCGGTGAGCGCTATTTTATGGAGATTCATCATCACCGCCACCCGCTCGAAGACCGTATCCGCCCGGGTCTGCTCACAATCGCGCGCGAGATCGGCGCGCGGCCGGTGGCGACAAATGACTTCCATTATCTACGGCAAGACGACGCGGCCGCGCACGACGTGCTGCTGTGCATCGGCACGGGCAAGATGGTCTCGGATACCGACCGCCTGCGGTTCGAAAACGATCAATTCTACTTCAAGACAGCGGAAGAGATGCGCGAGCAGTTCGCCGATCTGCCGGACGCATGCGACGCGACGTTGGATATCGCGAACATGGTCGAGGTAGATCTTGAGACCACGTCATTCGCGATCCCCGCATTCCCGGTGCCTGCTGAACACGGCGATGACAATGCCTATCTGCGTGAGCTGTGCGAACAGGGCTTGCGCGAGCGCTACGGCGATCCTACGCCTGAGCAGCGCGCCCGGCTCGCATACGAGCTCGGCATCATCGCGAAGATGGGATACGCCTCGTACTTCCTCATCGTCTGGGACTTCATCAAATACGCACGCGAGCAAGGCATCCCCGTCGGTCCGGGTCGGGGCTCCGCTGCCGGCAGCATAGTCGCGTACGCGCTTCGCATCTCAGACGTAGACCCGCTGCGCTACAACTTGTTCTTCGAACGCTTCCTCAATCCGGACCGCATCTCGATGCCGGACATCGATACAGATTTCTGCTTCGAGCGCCGCGATGAGGTCATCGAGTATGTCACGCGCAAGTACGGCGAGGACAGAGTCGCACAGATCGTGACCTTCGGGACGATGGCAGCGCGTGCTGCCGTACGCGACGTCGGGCGCGTCATGGGCGTGCCGCTTCCGGATGTGGACCGTATCGCTAAGCTCATTCCCAATATTCCCACGAGTCCGATGTCGATC
>JAFANK010000159.1 GCA_019232725.1 Vulcanimicrobiota bacterium
CGCAGTTCACCTTTACTGCGGGCGAGCAGGAATTCTACGCACAAAAGGGCTTCCAGAACAAGCCCAACCGTTGCCCCGATTGCCGGGCGGCCCGTAAGGCCAGCCGGGCTGCGGGTGGCGGTGGCGAGCGCCGCGGCGGCTTCGGCGGCGGCCAGCGCCAAATGTTCTCCACGACCTGCTCAAGCTGCGGTGGCCCGGCCGAAGTGCCGTTCCAGCCACGCGGCGACAAGCCGGTCTACTGCCGCGACTGCTTCCAAAAGCAGCGCGCATACTAACGACGACGGGCGCGACGAAAATCGCGCCCGATTATTTTGGGGGCACGACTGCTGTCGTGCCCTTTCATTTATAACGGTCTGTGCTGCCGCGACTAGGTGAGCGCACCAAAGCGTGTCGGCGAAAAGAGCTCGATCGTATTGAAACTCTCGCCTTCTACGACGAGATCGGCGATCGTCTCGCCGACGACGCTGCAAAACTTAAAACCGTGACCTGAAAATCCGCCGGCGATGATCACATTGGCATGCGCAGGGTGCTTGCCGATGACGAAGTGCAAGTCCGGCGTGAGCGTGTACATGCAAACAGACGAGGCCAAGTGTTGACCGGCGCCACGTGGCAGCCACTGCGCTAGGGCGTCGCGGACGGCATCAACTTCGTCGGGTGCAACTGTTCTTTTCATCTCTTCCGGTGACGCGAAGATCTCGGAGTGATGAAACGCTGCTTTGATGCCGGCAAACTCAACATCGGGAAACCCGTAGAGCATAAAACGCTGGCCCCGATCGAGGATGTAGACCGGCAACTTATCGGGGGTGAACAGCTCCGGATTGGATCGTGGTTGGAACCAGTGCACGACGTTTCGTTCAACGCGCAGCGGCAACGCCAGCTCGGCCGCCATTTGCGGCAACCACGCACCGGCGCAGACGACAAGCGAGTTCCCTGTGACACGTTCCCCGCTAGTGAGCGTCACGTCTACGCCGTTGTCGCTCGCCTGCCACTTTTGAACCGGCGTCTCAAATCGCAGGTCGGCGCCGACCGCGCCGGCAGCTTTGAGGTACGCTCGGACGCACGCTTCGGGAAATAAGATACCCGCCGGCTTTTCGTAGACCGCGACCTCGTTATCGCGCGGTGCGGTCGCTGGAAAACGGCGTGCGATATCCGTTGCGCTCAGCAGCTCGTGTTCGAGACCGTGCTCGCGGGCGCTGCGCAGTGACCCTTGCACGAGCGCGCTGTCCATGCGTCCGACCATAAGCCCACCGGTGCGCAGATAGAGCGGCTCGTCGGACGTGCGCTCGAGCTCCTGCCAAAGCTCGTACGCACGCAACAACAGCGGAACATACGCAGGATCCTCGAAATAGGCCTGACGGATGATGCGCGAGGCCCCATGGGACGAACCACGATCGTGCGCAGGCGTGAACTGCTCCAGGCCGAGCACGCGTTTCCCCCGCAATGCGATGTGCGCAGCCGCGGCACTGCCCATGCCGCCGAGGCCCAGCACGATGGCGTCGTACCTGTCATGCACCACCGCCTGGCGTTCGCGCGCAGGAGGGCTTTGGCATTCACATTCGGATAGACCCTGAGCACCGCGATGTCCCATAATAGAGCCGTGCAAACTTATATGCAACCTCTGTTCACCGACGAGCGACGACGCGCCGCGGTCATGGCCCGCGATCGGCGTGCCGACGGCGCGTTTGTCTACGGCGTCACCTCGACCGGCATTTTTTGCCGACCATCGTGTGCTTCACGGCGTCCGCGCAGCGACCGCATGGCTTTTTTCTCAACGGCTGCTGATGCCAAGGCCGCCGGGTACCGCGCATGCAGGCGCTGTCAGCCCGAATCCCTGCCGGATACGACGGATATCGTCGAGCGTATCTGCCGGTACATCGATAGCCGGCAAGAGGAGAGCCCGAAGTTGTCGGAGCTCGAGCGCAACTTTGGGCTTAGCCGCCATCACCTCGTCCGCACGTTCAAAGCTGCGGTTGGCATGACGCCGAAAGCTTATGCCGACCTGCGCCGCGTTGAGCGCCTCAAGCAACGCCTACGCGCGGGCGACAGCGTCACCAACGCGATGTACGACGTGGGCTACGGTTCGAGCAGCCGGCTGTACGAGCGAGGCAATACGCTCTTGGGAATGACGCCGGCGAAGTACCAGCGCCAAGGCGCCGGCATGAGCGCGATGTTCACGATCGTAGAGACGAGTTTCGGCAAGCTCTTGGTGGCGACGACCGACCTCGGCATCTGCGCGGTGAGACTTGGCGATACTGCCGCCGCGCTCGAGCGCGGGTTGCGGAGTGAGTACGGTCTGGCGCAGTTGCGACGCGACGACACAGGCTTGACACCCACCGTGCGGCGCATCGTGCACCACATCGAAGACGGCGTGCCCCTCGGGGCGCTTGCGACCGACGTCCGGTCGACAGCCTTTACGCGTGCTGTCTGGCGAGCGCTGATAGCGATACCGCGCGGTGAGACGCGCACCTATAAGGAAGTGGCGGAGACGATCGGGCAACCATCGGCGGCGCGCGCGGTGGCACGAGCCTGCGCGACCAACGAGCTTGCACTCGTGATCCCGTGCCATCGGGTGGTGCCGGCAGGCGGAGGCACCGGTGGTTACCGCTGGGGCTCAGCGCGCAAGCGCAAGCTGTTGGAACGCGAGCGAGTCACGCGCACAAAGGTATCGGTATAGCCGCAAGTCAAGCGCCGTCCATATGATCAGTGGTGCTTTGACCGTTTTTGTGC
>JAFANK010000165.1 GCA_019232725.1 Vulcanimicrobiota bacterium
CGGCGTGCGCGGCAAGCGCCGCAGCCTCGCCAAGATGACTGATGGAGAGCGTGAACCAGATGGATGTCTGATCTTTGGGCTGCAGCGGCACGGAATACGTGCGTGAGAATCCACGGTCTGACACGTAGGTGGACGCGACTTCGGCGGAACCTGAGAACACGCGGATCTCGTTCGGCCGCCCGATCGTGCTTGAGATGAGCAGCCCGTCGTGCTCGCGATGGCTGAAGCGCTTGTTGCGCTGCGCTTGGTCCGGCACTTTGTACGTTCCCGGCCAGACAAACGCCGGATACGTGACATCGCACATGACCGCGGCGGTATCGGCCTCGGCCCCGTTGTGATCGAATGTCACGACGACGTACATCACGCGTAAGGGCTCGCACATCGGCAGGAACGTCCGCTTGCGTATGCGCACCGCTCCGCACGTGTAGGACGTCTCTTGATACGCGTCAGCATGCGTCGTCTCGAGCGGCGTCGCACGCACGCCCCCGACGTACATATGCGTCACCCAACGCCCGCAATAGAATTGGTTGTCTGACGCGTTCCATAAGCCCGCGACGTCGCTCTGCGGCGTCAGCTTGAGAAACGAGGCGGGATTGCCCAGGCTCGCACCCGTGAGAAGTTTATCGACCGGATACCGGTAGGCGAACGCAGGCACGCGCGTGATCCGTCAGGCTATAGGGCGGAAGAGCGGATGGTTTAGAAGCGCACGCGCTGACCGGTACCGATAGCGACGCACGACATGGGATCTTCCGCTACGATGACCGGAATGCCCGTGACCTCGGTGAGCAGCTGATCCAGTCCACGCAAGAGCGCCCCGCCGCCCGTAAGGATGATGCCGCGGTCGATGATATCGGCGGCAAGCTCGGGGGGCGTTTTCTCGAGCACGCTTTTGACCGCGTCGATGATCGACCCTAACGGCTCGCCTAAGGCCTCGCGTACTTCTTCGGATGTGATGTTGACCGTTTTGGGAAGGCCGTTGATGAGATCGCGACCGCGGATATCCATCGTCAGCTCAGGGTCGAGTTTGTATGCCGAACCAATCGTGATCTTGATGTCCTCGGCGGTCCGTTCGCCGATCATGAGGTTGTAGACGCGACGGATGTGGCGCGCGATCGCCTCATCGCACTTGTTCCCGGCAACGCGGATCGACTGGCTCACGACGATGCCGCCCAGCGAGATGACCGCCACGTCGGTCGTGCCGCCACCGATGTCGACCACCATGTTGCCGCTGGGCCCATCGATCGGCAAGCCGGCGCCGATGGCAGCGGCCATCGGTTCCTCGATGATATCGACGCTGCGCGCGCCAGCCAGCTTTGCGGCGTCACGCACCGCACGTTCCTCGACGCTTGTGATCTCGGCGGGGACGCAGATAGTCACCGACGGTTTGGGGCGCAAAAAGGACAAGAAACCGTTGCTGCGCGTCACCTTCTTGATGAAGTAGTTGAGCATCGCTTCGGTGACTTCGAAGTCGGCGATGACGCCATCACGCAACGGACGGATCGCTTGGATGTTGCTCGGCGTCTTGCCGAGCATCATGCGCGCCTCTTCACCGACGGCCAGCGTGCGGCCAGTCCGCGTGTCACGCGCCACCACGGATGGCTCGCGCAACACGATGCCTTTCCCCTTCACATAGACAAGGACGTTTGCGGTGCCGAGGTCGATTCCGATATCCAACGTGCGCTCCTACGAAGGCTGTTCCCGAAATGGCGTGACGATCTTGGGGAGTTTTACGGTTTGGCCGATGTCCAGCTTGGGCGTGACCTTGGCGACGCCGCTCGCACGAACTGCGGTGGCGCCGAGCGAGGCCAACCGTTCTTCCAAGAACTCGTAGCCGCGGTCGATGTACTCAAGGCCGCCGATCTCCGTCGTGCCTTCCGCGGCCAGCGCCGCCAGCACGAGCGCGCCCCCGGCTCTGATGTCGGGAGCGGCGACGACGGCGTCCTTGAGTTTGGCAACTCCCGTCACGCGGGCTGTTCGACCCGAGACCGTGATTTCCGCCCCCATGCGGATGAGTTCGCTCACGTACACGAAGCGGGCATCGAAGATCGTCTCTTCTACCATTGATGTACCGCGAGCCAATGATAAGTAGGCGACCATCGGCGGTTGCAGGTCAGTGGGGAAACCCGGGTACGGAGCGGTCATGATGTCCGCCGGCGACCAGGACGGCGCGCCGCGGACGCGCACGCTGACGCCCTGCGACTCGACGCTCGCACCGGTGCTTTGCAGACAATCGCACAAGGCGCTAAGCATGGCCGGGTCGAGGCCCGTCACCGTCACGTCGCCCTGCGTGATGGCGGCACCGAGCAAGAACGTTCCCGCCACCAAGCGGTCGGGAATGATCGTGTACTCGCAGCCGTGCAGCTTGCGCACGCCCTCGATCTCGATGGTCGCG
>JAFANK010000270.1 GCA_019232725.1 Vulcanimicrobiota bacterium
TGGAATGGCATGACCTGGACAAGCCCTTTCGTCAACATCGCGACCGTGCATGACGTCTGGCCATTTGTCTCGCCTGCAGCTGCACCGGCCACGCGCCGCCGGGAGCAGACCTCCTACCTCACCATGGCGGCGCAGACGCGCGCGATCATCGCCAATTCGCACTTCACACAAATGGAGATCACTCGGTACTTGCCGGTGCCTGAAAGCCGCGTCCATGTCGTACACATGGGGGTTGATCCGGCTCCGAGCGCCGCAACCAGCGTGCAACTCCACGGAGCCGAGCGTTACGTGTTGGCGGTAGGAGAGGATGAGCCGCGCAAAAATTTCGCCACGCTGCGCCGTGCGATGACCCTGCTGCCTGAACGCTTGCGACGCACGACGGGTTTGGTCATCGCCGGTCGATCGCGTCCATCGCCAGACGGCGGGCGCGTCGCATTGCGCGAGTCACGGCGAGAACTGACCATCGAATTCCCAGGCGCAGAAAGTACGCCGACGCTCGTGACCGGTGAGGTCAGCGACGCGGTGCTCGGCGAGCTCTATGCGCACGCCGCTGTCTTCGCATTCCCCTCGATCTATGAGGGATTCGGCTTGGTCGTCCTTGAGGCCATGGCGCATGGCACTCCCGTCGTCGCGTCTGATGCCGCGAGCATACCCGAAGTCGCCGGGGACGCGGCTCTGTATTTTCCAGCTGGCGATGCCGATGCGCTCGCGCATACACTCCTGCAGGCGATCACCGATGAAAACGCGGCCGCGGCACTGGCGGCAGCCGGCAAAATACGGGCGCGTGAGTTCTCGTGGGACCGCACCGCGCGCAATACGCTAGAGGTCTTCTCTCGTGTCATCGCCGGAGCCGGCGCATGACCGGCCCTTTGCGCCTTGGGGTCGATGCCCACAACTTGCTGCACGACCGGCGCGGCATCTGGCGCTATGCACGTGCCGTTCTCCAACGCTGGATCGTCTTGCGACCGGATCGCGTGAAAGTTGTGCTGCTCATGCAACACCCGTGGCCGCGCATCCTCAAACGCGCATTGGCGCGGCTCCTGGCCGTCGAGTCGGTGTCCGTGGCTCGCCGTCAGGATGCGTCCGGCATCGGCCTGCACCTCGTCTGGTATCCTTGGAACGGCATGACCTGGATCTCGAGCGTTCCCAGCGTGGCCACGGTGCACGACGTCTGGCCGTTTGCCTCACCCGCAGAGGACCGGCGCAAGCGCGATAGCCAGCAGACGCCCTTTCGCACCACTGCCGCGCACGCCCGGACGATCGTCACCGATTCACAGTTCTCAAAAAATGAGATCCATAAATATCTTTCGGTGCCAGTGCAGCGGCTCCAGGTAGTCCCACTTGGGGTTGACGCGCCCCGCATCGATGACAATCCGCTACTACTGGATGGCGCATCGCGCTACGTCCTCTTCGTCGGCGAGAACGAACCTCGAAAGGATCTTGCGACCTTGCAAGCGGCGCTCGGCCGGCTACCAGACGCCTTGCGCATGACAACCGGTTGTGTCATCGCAGGCGGTCCACGTCCGAGCGGCGACGCGACCGGCCGCATCTCATGGACGCGACAAGAAGGCAGGCATGCGACCGTGCTGCGGTTCGCGCGCGGATCGCACGTGCCACTACTCGTGACAGGCCCGCTCGAAGACGCACTCCTGCAGCGGCTCTATGCGGGTGCCGCTGTGCTCGCGTTTCCCTCGCGGTATGAGGGGTTTGGCCTACCGATACTTGAGGCCATGGTACGCGGCACCCCCGTGATCGCCGCCGACGCGGCGAGCATCCCCGAGGTCGCCGGCGACGCCGCGCTGTACTTCGCGCCGGGTGATGCGGAGGGTCTAGCGCGTGAGCTGACCCGCGTGCTCAGCGATCGCATGCTGGTCGCGCGCTTGAGCGCAGCCGGTGTCACGCGCGCAGCGATGTTCAGCTGGGACCGGTGTGCCGACGATACGCTCAGCATCTTTGAAAATGTCGCGGCGGCAGGCAGGTTGTGACTACGGCGTCGAGCTTTGGAAGAGCCGTATCATCTCACGTGCATTTTTTGGCGTGAGGAACAGCGCTGCCAAGGCTCCCACGATGAGCCCGCCGATATGCGCGGCATTGGAGATGTTCTTCAGGAACAAACCATACAAGAGCACGAGCACGATCGGCACGACGGCGCTGCGCACCAACTCTCGCCGCAACGGCGGAACTTTCCATCCGAGAACAAGCATGGCGCCAAAGATGCCCATGATCGCCCCTGATGCGCCGACCGTGATGGCGCCCGTGCCGACTGTGGTGAAGAACGCAGCCAGTCCGCCGCCGATGAGCGCTGCGATATAGATCGCTGCAAAGGCGCGCGTGCCATAGATGTACTCGACGACATCGCCCGCTTGGAACAGGGCGATGGAATTCACGACGATGTGCGCGATGCCCGCATGCACAAAGCCGTAGGTGGCCACGCGCCACCATTGACCGGCGAGCACGTCCTCAGGAATCAGCGCCAGCGCCGAGCCGATCGCACCGACGCCGCCCACCGCACGCGATGCGACAGCGTCGAGGATGAAGACCACCCAGCAGAGCGCCAGCATAGAGGTTGTGAAGACGGCAGCACGTGGCTTCATCGCTCGAGTTCGCGGCGCACGCCCGCGAAGAACAATGGAATCATGAGCTCGTGATGACCCGTGAACATGTATCCCTTGCCGCCATCCAAGTGGGGCCTCGTGACCACGTTGGTCCGCGGCCGATAGTGGCGGATGAAGTCGAAGTCAGCGGTGACGAAACGTCCCCGATAGCCGAGATTGCGCGCTACCGAGAGCGCCTTTAAGAATGTCTCCGGCATGACCACCGATGACCCGAAGTTGAGATAGACACCACCATCGGTCACGGCGGCGATCACATCGCTGAAGCGCCGGAAATCCAGCAGCGTGGCTGCTCCCAAGGCGGCGCCATCGGCTTGCGGATGCATGTGGACGATATCGGTGCCGATCGCCACATGCACGGTCACCGGAATGTCGAGCACGGCGCCCTGCGCGAGCACCGAAACGTTACGATCGGCGCCGCTGCGCTGCACGAGCGCCTGCCCGAGGGCCCGTCCGAGACCGAGCGTCGGCCCATCACGCGCAATCGTCTGCAAGATGAAGTCAGCAGTTTCGCCGGCCATGCCGAAGGAGCCATCGCGCAACGCCTCGTCCACATCTTCCGACGTCTTGCCCACGAGCGCCAGCTCGACATCGTGGATGCAGATCGAGCCGTTGCCGGCAACCGCGTTGATGATGCCGCTCTTCATGAAGTCGATGAGCAGTGGCGCGAGTCCCGTCTTGATGACGTGGCCGCCGATGCCCGCCGCCACGACCTTACCCGCCCGATGCGCCGTGACCACATCGCTCACGAGCGACCGCAGCTCCCGTGCCGCCAAGATGTCGGGCAGACCATCCCAAAAATCGGCGAAACTCTCGCCAGGTCGTAACGGCATCGCAAGCGCATCCGCGCTCACTTTCGACGGCCGCGCTTGGAGGTGCGTGAGGCGTAGCTTCGCCAGATCAAGGTGCGGGATGCGAGGCTTGCCGCTCACGTCGCGTTGCGTCTCCAAAACTCGTGCAAGGAGCGCTCGATAAGCGCTGTCATGCGCGTCCGGAACACGTCGGGTGCAAAACGCCGAGCGTGTGCCTGCAATCGGGTGGGGTCGAACGCCATCGCCTGCAGCGCGCGCAAGGTTTGCGCTAAAGCCTGCGCGTTCGGCTGCGAAAAGAACAGCCCCGTCTCGCCTTCCACGACAGTTTCGAGCGACCCTCCGGCGGCGAACGCAGCGGTCGGACGACCCGCGGCTGCCGCCTCGAGTGCGACGAGACCGAAATCTTCCACACCAGGAACGATCACCGCACGCGCGCGGGCGATGAGATGGCGCCGCTGTTCGTCATCCACGCGTCCGGCGAATTCCACCGACGGACCTGCAAGCGTTCGCAAGTGTCGCTCGTCGGGGCCGCTGCCGACGATGATCAAACGCTCGCCGAGCTGCGCGCATGCCTCGATCGCCAGCGCCACCCGCTTGTATGGCAATAACCGCGTCATCACAAGATAATAATCCCCGACCTGCGCTTCAGGGGCAAACGCCTCGATTTCGGCCGGGCAGTGAACGACCTCGCTAGGCCTGTGATAGATCGCCGCGATGCGCTCTGCGACGTTGCGCGAATTCGCGACGAGGACGTGCGGCCGCTGCGCCGCTTCGACGTCCCAGCGGCGCAGCCAAGGAGTGATCGAGGCCAACACCGGACGCGCGATGGGCGGCGTGAGCTCTGCTGCGTATTCGTCCGGATACCACAAAAAGCGCGTCGGCGTATTCACATACGATATGTGGAGCGTGCGCGGACCGACAAAGACGCCCTTTGCGAATGAAGTCGTCGAGGAGATCACGAGGTCGAAGTCTCGGAGGTCGAGCGATTCGAAAGCGCGTGGGTACAAGGGCAAGAGCGCTCGGAAGTGGCGCACGCCGCCTGGGATCTTCTGCAGGTAGGTCGTGCGAACGTCGATGCCGGCAAGGCGCCCGTCAAAGGCGTGAGGATCGTAGAGCGACGTGTAGACGGGTGCCTCGGGGTACAGCCGATGCAACTCGAGCAATACGCGCTCGGCACCGCCGAATTGCGTCAGATAGTCGTGGACGAACGCCACGCGCACAGTGGCTTGCCGCTACTGGCCCGCTGACTGAGGCAATACGATCGCTATCGTCTCGTTTTGCAAGTAGCGCCGCGCCACGCGCTGGATGTCCCCTCCGGTCACCGACATGATCCGTTGCGGCACGTTGTTCTCAAATGCCACGCCTTCCGGCGATGCCGCCGCGCGCCCGAGCAGCCATCCCAGATCGTCAAGCCGCGTCACAGAGAGATAGTAATCACCCACCGCCTTCTTCTTGGCCTCATCGATGAAGGAGGACTGGAGTGCCGCACCACGCAGGCGAGCGATGCCCAGCGTCAGATCGCGCACGGACTGATCGAGGTTTTGGTCTTCCCCACCAAGGAACACGATCATGCTGCCCGGCGTTGCTTCGTACTGATAATACGCACCGACGAAATCCGTCGGCGTCAACTCATCGGACTCATAGTTGAGCGCGTGCACGTCGCCCCCGCTGCCGAGCATCGCCTCGATGACAAGCATCGTGGCGAAATCGGGCGAGTACTGCGTCGGTGCCGCGTAGGCGATCGCGACCCACGGTGCTGCGATATCGCGATGGGCGATGACCTGATGTTGGCGGCCCACGCCAGCCGGCGTGGGAACCGGCGCGGGCGACGACGAGGGCAAGCCTTGAAATTCCTGGCTGGTGCCATCGACCATGGCTTGGGTCACCGCACCCTCGAGCGCCACAATCGTACCATTGCCACGCATTGACGAGGCAACAAATGCATTGACGTCGCCTGCGCTGAGCGTGGAGAGTGAGAGGGAGCTGCCGTGGTCCGGTTGCGCGAAGCCTGTGCCGCGATAGCGCACTTGCCGGACCATGGCGTATGCGGCTTCCAGCGGGTTACGCGTGAGCGCATCGGCACGCGCCAGCGCCGCGGCTCGCTGCGTGGCCAGCTGCGAGAGGTCGGGATGCGTGAGCGCGACGCGCAGGGCGTGGAGCAGGCGAGAGAAAGCTTCCGGGCTGCACTCCAGGTAATAGCGCGTATCGGCTGGATCGAGCGTGTAGGAAATGGAACCGCCGCTTGCGGCCACGGTTTGCAGTAGCGTCATCTTGCCATCGACGGGTGTGTGCAGCACGAGCGCAGCGGTCAGCCCGGCAACGCCGCCCTTGTTCGCAGGTTGTTGCGCAAGACCGGCCGGAACGAATACCTGGATGCCCACGATCGGCAGATACGAGGCGGGCTGGCTCGCCACGATCACGCCGTTTCGCAACCGCACTTGCGTGGCCGTGCCGAAGGTCATTTGTGCCGACGGCGTCGATGCGGGTGCTGCGGCGCTGGCAGCTCGTGTGCCGATGAGGACCGCCACCGCGAGCGCGGCGAAGACCGAAAACGCTAAACGCGAGGGAGGCGATGCCGCCACCTTATTGTTCATGGCCCTCCCGAAACGTGGATGGGACCGCGCGGCAAAATCACCACGGCAGGCTTCGCCTGAAGATAGCGGCTTGCGATGCTGTAGACATATTGCGGTGTCAGCGACTGCACAGCGGTGAAGTACTGACCCGATAAGGCTGCGTCGGTTGAGCTCGGGCTGTACGGCAGCGCGCCCTGTGAGAAATACCAGCCATAGTTATCCGCGAGACTTTGCGCGGTCTGCATGCTGCCGAGCAAATGATTGACGTACGCGGTGCGTGCGCGCGCGAATTCCTCATCGCTGAGCGGCTTGCGCAGCGCATCGCGCATGGCATCGCGAATGATGCCGACGGTGATCGTCGGATCGACCTTGTCGCCAGATGCCGTCACATAGAAGACGCCTGGATTGCGTAAGGTGACGAACTGGCCGCTGAAATCGGCACCCGAGGCCGCTGCATTGACGATTTTGCTGAGCACGCCTTCGGTCGGATGCGTCAAGTAGTCGGAGAGGAAATCCATCGCGGTCGCTGCACGCTCATCGGCGATCGGCGGCCCCGGCCAGCCGAGCGCCACGCCGCCAACATCGATAGACGAACGCGTCAGCGACAGCGGCGCGTCGGTGTACGATGCCACCGAGGATTCCGGTATCGCCACAGCAGGCGCAGCTGCCGGCGCCGCAGCTTGCGTGCGCGCGGCGACATCTGACACGTCGACGCCGCCCACCGCCACGACGATCTCGTCGGCCGGCACGTAGGCCCGCGTCGCGAATGAAGTCACATCTGCCAGCGTAAGGCCGGTCAGCGTCCGCGGATCACCATACGACGAGTCGTGCAACGGCCCGCTCGCGAATATCCGCGCGAACAGCGAATCTCGCAACACTTCATCAGGCATGTCGAGCGATGCGACCTGTTGTGCGGCCAGCCGTTGGCGTGCCGCATCGAAAGCCTTCTGATCGAGCTGGGGATGCAGCGACTCGCGGACAAGTTTGTCGAGCAGCGACCCCGAGACGTACGAGGGCGCCAAGATCGCGATTTCCGTTGACTCGTGATAGACCGAGACCGCTACTTGTGCCCCCGCCGCGCGCGCGTCAGTGCGGAGCGACGAGCCCCCGGACTTCTGCTCGACGATAGCAAGTGCGGTCAGCCGGGCCAGCCCAGGCCGGGGCGCCCCGTAACCACTTGACGGGCACTTGATCCAGACCTCGAGCGCCGCAGTGGGCGATGCGGTCGCCTTGCGCGTCACGAGGGTCAATCCATCGTTCAGCTGCGTCGTCGTCTCGGGCGAGGCCATAGCCGGCGCGGACGAGGCGGCGTCTTGTGCGCGCGCTGTCGATGCGCAGACGAACAATGAACAGGTCGCGGCCAGGGCGAGCAGCCCCTGCCGCGCACCGATGCGGCGTGGATTCATTGGCTCACGCGGGTTCGGGCGGTGGGAACGGCAGTACGGAGGGCGGCGAGACCCGCACCTTCTCCTCTTTAGGTGTGGTCGACGCGGCTGCCGCGCGCTCGGGAATGTTCTCCTCTGGCGTGCTCGGCGTTTTGGCCGGCGCTGGATTGTCCGACAGCAGGCGTTCGACTTCGTCGGCCTCGATCGTCTCCTTGTCGAGCAACGCTTCTGCGAGCCGGTGCAGCTTGTCGATGTTGGTCTCAAGCAAGTGGTAGGCGTTTGCGTAACACGTGTCGATGATGCCACGCACCTCGGTGTCGATCTGCGACGCGACTTCTTCAGAATAGTTGCGTTCTTCGACGATGTCACGCCCCAGGAACACTTGCTCGTGTTTTTTTCCGAGTGCGATGGGCCCGATCTTCGGGCTCATCCCGAATTCCATAACCATCTTGCGGGCCAACGATGTCGCCTTTTGCAGGTCGTCATGGGCGCCCGTGGTGTTCTCCTGGAAGATGAGCTCCTCGGAAGCGCGTGCGCCGAGCAACACCATGATGCGGTCAACGATCTCCGCCTTGGTCATGAGATAGCGATCTTCGGTGGGCAGCTGCATCGTGATGCCAAGCGCCATGCCGCGCGGGATGATCGTCACCTTATGCAGCGGATCGGCGTTGGGCAAGAGTTTGGCGGTCAACGCGTGGCCGCTCTCGTGATACGCGACGAGCTCCTTTTCCCGCTGGCTCATGATCCTGCTCTTGCGTTCGGGTCCCGCCAGCACGCGGTCGATCGCCTCTTCGCAATCGCGCATGTCGATCTGCGTTTTGTTCTGGCGCGCCGCGAGCAGCGCCGCTTCGTTGAGGAGATTCTCAAGATCGGCACCTGAGAAACCGGGTGTGCGGCGGGCGAGCACTTCGAGGCGCACATCCGGCGCTAGCGGTTTGTTGCGCGCGTGCACGGCAAGGATCTGCGCGCGGCCGACGACGTCGGCGCGATCGACGACTACTTGCCGGTCAAAGCGGCCGGGGCGAAGCAACGCCGGGTCGAGCACGTCAGGACGGTTGGTCGCCGCGATCAAGATGACGCCGGTGTTCACATCGAAACCGTCCATCTCGACCAGCAGCTGGTTGAGCGTCTGTTCGCGCTCGTCATGGCCGCCGCCCAAACCTGCGCCGCGTTGCCGGCCGACCGCATCGATCTCATCGATGAAGACGATGCACGGTGCGCTCTTCTTCGCCTGTTCGAACAGGTCGCGCACGCGTGAAGCGCCGACCCCGACGAACATCTCGACGAAGTCAGACCCCGAGATGCTGAAGAACGGTACGCCGGCCTCGCCTGCGATCGCGCGCGCGAGGAGCGTCTTACCGCTGCCGGGGGGGCCGAGCAACAACAGGCCTTTGGGTATGCGAGCACCCAACTGCTGGAATTTCTTTGGATACTTGAGGAACTCGACGACTTCGCCTAACTCTTGTTTGGCCTCGTCGACGCCCGCGACATCGGCGAACGTCACTTTCGGGCGGTTTTCGGTGAGCAGCTTCGCCCGGCTGCGCCCGAACGACAAGGCTTGGCTACCTCCGGACTGCAGCTGCCGCGCGATGATCATGAGGATCGCGACGCCGAAGAACAGCGGGATGACCCAGTAGATGATCGTCATCGAGATGCCGGCATTCGCGGACGCGTTGTCCGCATAGACCTTGACTTTGTGCGCGATCAGGACCTTAACGAGGTCTGCATTGGCGCCCGGCGGGATCTGGATCGTTTTCGGTGGGGTGTCGCCGACGAGTTTCACGGTGGCCGAACTCGGCCCGACCTCGACCTCACTGATCGACTCAGGACTCGAGTTTATCTGGGTGAGCAGCTCTGAGTACGATTCCGCCCGCTGCTGAGGAACGGTTCGCTGATAGTAGGTGTACGCCACCGTCAACACGATGGCCAGCATCACCACCCAGACGACGTACTTGATGAACTTGACGAACAAAACGGCTCCTCCGGGACACGCCCGTCATGCGGCCTTCGCCGCAGGCGGGGTCGCTGTCCCCTATCCTCTACGTCGGGATGTGGTCTCTAAGTTGTCGGATGTGTGGAAGATTGCGGAAATTTTCTTGAAAATCTAAACCGTACCCTACCAAGAACGCGTCTTCCGGCGCTCGCAGCCCGACGTAATCTGGCTTCACATCGACAACGCGATGGAACGGCTTGTCGATAAGCGCACAGGATTGGATGCTTGCGGCCTGCCTGCTGCGCAGGTTGTTCAGCAGATACGCGAGGGTGTGACCTTCGTCGACAATGTCCTCAACGAGCAGGAGGTGATGCCCAGCGGGGTTTTGTTCGAGATCTTTCAGCAAACGGACGTTCACGTCACCGCTGCGCCCAGCTCCGTACGAGCTCACCACCATGAAGTCGATCGTCAACGGATAGTCTCCAAGCGCGCGCATCAGATCGGCAGCGAACGGCAACGCACCCTTGAGCACGCCGATCATGAGCAACGGTAGCCCGTTGTTGCGATCGCGGATCTCGGCGCCGAGTCGCGCAACGGCTCGAGCGATGTCCTCTTCGCTGAAAACCATCTTGCCGAGCGACGGCACCGCGTGTGCGCGCATTGTGTTCTTCTCTATCCTTAAGTATCGGTTGGAGCCCAGGCCACTTCCAGCACTGGGCCTTGTTTCTTGGGCTTGAAGGGCTCCATCACCCGTACGCCGAGGACAGCGGCGATGCGACCTCCAGCACATAACAGCAGAGCGGCCGCCCGGTCGGATCTGGGGACGCCGGCCTTGGCAAGAAAGCGCGCCAGCGATATGGGTCTCGTGCGGCCCGTGGGCACGCACGTGTCACCAGTGCGCGGCAAGCGGACGAAGAGTGGCGGGTGGGCGCGCACCGCCGCTAGATCTAGGTGCTGCACATTGCGGGCTCGCGCGCGAGGCGCACTTCTCAAGACGCGCAGCGCGGCAGCGCCTATGGGCGTGGCGACATCGACCGGTGTTGCATCAAGATCGATCTCTACCGGCGCAAACTTATTTGCGGATCGCTTGTCCGAACCGTGGACCACGAGGGTGCCGCTTGAGAGAACGACACTCGCCGCGCCGGCGTAGAAGCGCCCGCCGCGACGCTCTTTGATCGCCTCGGCGATGGCGTTGCAATGCTCGTAGGTGAAGTCGCGTAGACTGCCGCTGCGGCTGACCGCCTGGCGTACGACGCGCCGCAGCAGCGGCAGCGGCATGCGACGCAACGTCGCTACGGATAAACGCGAAGCATCGTCGCGCCATGCGGTGCGCCACGCACTGACGCTCAAACCATCTAACAAGGTCTTGTCGTCTGCGAGGAGTGCGGCTGAACGAACGATCGCGCGCGATGCTCCCGGCACCGAACGTTCTAAACGGCCGACAAGCCTGCGGATCGCGTTGCGCGGGATCGTGAGATCGTCGTTGGTCTCATCGTAGGCGGCGGGCAGCCCTGCTTCGTCCGTGACCGCAGCGCACTGCGTTTTGGTGGCCCACAGCAGCGGGCGCACGAGCATGATGTCATCGGCGAGCTGGCGCGCGGGTCGCATGGCGGCGATCCCGTCGATACCGGAGCCGCGGGCAAGCGCGAGCAGCGACGTCTCAACGAGATCATCTCGCTGATGCCCGGTGACCACGTGCGTAGCGCCCACTGCGCGTGCGGTTGACGTCAGCGCCAGGTAGCGTGCACGACGTGCGCGCTCCTCAGGCGAACCTTTGGCGCCTTTGCGCAGGTGCACGCGCCGGATGAGAACGCGCGCTCTTACCGCACGCCCCTGTACGCGCACCGCGGCGATGTCGCGTTCCACGTGTGCACGAGGCCGCATGCCATGATCGATGTAACACGCGAAGATGACCGCGCCCGGGGCGACCTTGCGCAGCAGCAACAGTGCCGCTGCGCTATCGGCCCCTCCTGACGTGCCGACCACGAACGTGCCGGCGACCGGCAAGCCCAGCAGGCGAACCGCCTGTGCAAAGCGTTCGCTCATGGCGTCGGCGGCCGGGCGTTTAGGCTCGGCGCGCCGCGCGCTCGATCTCCCGGCGGACCTCACGTTCGCGTATCGCCTCTCGCTTGTCATGAAGCTTCTTGCCACGGCCTAATCCTACTTCGACCTTTGCGCGATTCTTGCGAAAGTAGAGCCGCAGTGGCAGTAGCGCGAGCCCTTTTTCTTGCAGCTTGCCGGCGAGGCGCTGTAGCTCGCGTGCATGCAGCAGCAACTTGCGATCGCGCCGCGGCTCGTGCTGTGAAAAAAACGTGCCCTGCTCGTATGCGGGGATGTGCACGTTGACGAGCCACGCCTCGCCACCTTTGAGCCGCACGAAGCCGTCGACGAGCGAGCAGCCGCCCGCGCGCAAGCTTTTCACTTCCGTGCCCGTCAGCACGAGCCCGGCTTCGAACGTGTCTTGGATCGAATATTCGTGAAAAGCTTTGCGATTTGACGCAATGGTTTTTTGCCCATCCTTCGCTGCACGTTGCGTCACTCGGCGAGGAACTTCCCTGTCGCTTGGGCATACAGCGTTCCGTCTTCGCCGACCACAGTTGCGGAGAGCATGAGCATGCGGCCGCGCCGCTGTTCGACGCGCCCGTGGGCCACGAGTGCGCTATCCATCGGTGCAGCTTTGCGGAACCGGATCTCGAGGCGCCCCGTGACTGCGCGGACGCCCGCTGCAATGGAGGCGTGCGCCATCGCCTCGTCGAGCAGGGTTGCGACGACTCCCCCATGCACGATCGACGTCCACCCCGAAAAGCGCGGTGACGGACGCCAGACGGCAGACGCGGTCCCATCCCCGTACTGAAATCGCAACTGCATGCCTTCTGCGTTTTCCGGTCCGCATGCAAAACAGCGGCGGTCGTCTTCGAGGGCCGGCGCGATCCGCTCAGGCCCTGCCCCTGCGCCGTTTGTCTTTGACATCCTAATAGCCGATTGCGAGACGGTCGCCGAGCTGCACCGGCAGCCGCGCATCGTGCATGCGCTCTCGCACGCGCATCACATCATACGTCACGCGGCGGATCTCGACCAGTCGCGCCGCTTCATCGTACGTGGCGAACGACGCTTGCGGGTTGCGGTCTCGCGGCTGCCCGACGCTGCCGGGATTGATGATGTAGCGATACTCAGGCACGATATCGATGCGGCCGCCAGCCGACAGTCGCTGATGATACGTGCGGCCGGTCCCGTCTTGATAATACACCTCGGCGACATGGGTGTGGCCGATAAACGTGAGCGGCGCCGTCACGCGCTCGAACCCGGCTTCAGCGTCGGCGACGTTCTGGATATAGTCAAAGGGTGATCCCGGTGCACCGTGGATGATGGCGAAGCTGTCAAAGCGGTGTTCACGTGGCAGTCCTTGCAAATACGCGCGGTTCGCTTCGCTGAGCTGATCGCGCGTCCAGACGATCGCTCTGCGCGCGAGCGCATTGAACGTGTCAGCATCGGTGGACATCACAGCTGCTTCATCATGATTGCCGGCAATCGCGATGCAGTTGCGCTCCCGCAGCACGTCGCAAGCCTCATTCGGACTCGGGCCGTAGCCGACGATGTCCCCCAGACAGACAAGCGTGTCGATCTCCAGGCCGTCGAGCTCTCGCACCACGCTCGCCAAAGCGTCGACATTGGAGTGGATGTCGGAGATGACGCCGTAACGCATCAGGCTGTCGCGTTCACCGCTGCGCGGAGCTCACCGGCGTCGACCGTACGGGCGACTCGGGACGCAGGTGGTCGTCAACGCGGCGCACTCCCGCAACACCGCGCGTCGTTTCGAGGATGACTTCATGCAACGCAGCGCTTGCATATGTGCCGTCAAGCGCCACGACGCCGGCATGCACGCTGACGGTTACCTTGAGGGCGTTGACGCCGGTCTGCGCCGCCAGCGCCCCTTTCACTTTCGCCTGCAGGCTCACGTCATCGGCTATCTCGTTCGCCGTCGGCGCTTTGGGATTGACCGTCAAGCGATCGTCGACCCGTTTGACGCCGGACACATTGCGTGCAGCCTCGTCGACTTTCTCGCGTTCCTGTAGGGAGTGCACTTGGCCGCGCAGCGCCACCACGCCCTGGGCCACATCGACGGTGACGAGCGAAACGGTCGCCGGGTCGATCGCGACGAGCTTCGCGTGGATCTGGGCGGCGATGAATGCGTCGTTCACATCGGACTTGGCTCGCTCTTGCTGCGATGAACTGCAGGCCGCCATCATCGCCGCGACAACAGCGCACGTAATCGCGACTGCGGAAACGGTTCTTTTCATGACGTCCTCGTGGCAGAAAACGGAAAGGCATCCACCATTGCGCCTGCCGGGACCCCTCCTGACCCTTCAGGAACGATGATGACGGCATCCGCGTGGGCCAAGATGTGCAGTTGCGACGACGATCCTAGCAGCGGCCGCGCGGTGAGGCCGCCGACAACCGAAAGCAGCTGCACCGGGATGCGGTGCTCCAGTTGTGGATCAGTCGCCAGCGCACGCTCCAGTCGAGCGCGAAATGCTCGCGGTCTATCGTCAATGCCGAACATTCGCAACAGAATCGGGCGTGCAAGCGCTTCGAGCATGACGAGCGCCGATACCGGGTTGCCAGGAAGTCCGATCACTGGCTGCTCGCCGATCATCGCCAGCATCACCGGCCGGCCGGGTTTGGCGCGCACGCCGTGCACGACGACGCCGGGTTCACCGGCTGCAGCGACAACAGCAGGCACATGGTCGCGTTGGCCGACGCTCGACCCACCCGAGATGATCACACCATCACAATCGTCGAGCGCATCGTGAAGCACGTTCTCCAACCGGTCGCGCTCGTCCGAAATGATCCCATAGGATCGTGGTGCAAACCCGAGCGCCTTCAATGCGGCGGTGATGGCCACGCCGTTGCTCTCATGGATCTGGCCAGGCGCTAGCGGCTTGTGTGCAGGCACGAGTTCGTCCCCGGTGACGAGCACGCCGATGACTGGCAAGCGATAGACGTCGACCTCGGCGACGCCCGCGGCGCAGAGCAGCCCGACACCGGCGGGGCTCAGTCGCCGCCCCGCAGTGAAGAGCACGTCATGCGCCCGAACGTCACTCGCCTTGAGCGTGATACGACCCTCACAGTCGCTCGCATCGAAGATCGTGACGATGCCATCGCGCGCAGCTGTATCTTCGACCTTGATCACTCCCGTGGCGCCTTCGGGAATCGCTCCACCAGTCGGCACGGCGACGGCTTCACCGCGCTGCACGGGTGCATGCGCTGCGTCGCCCATGAGGACGGTCCCGGCGAGCATGAGGCGTACCGGTGAAT
>JAFANK010000009.1 GCA_019232725.1 Vulcanimicrobiota bacterium
TGTCGAACATCGTGGATCAGTGCTACCAGCGCCACTATCCCTGGGATGCGCCCCACACGTGCATCTACTCAAACCTGCCGTCGTTCTTCTTGCAACCGATCGGCAGCAGATTCTACAATGACCTCGGTTTGGCGAACAGTTCCTTGACCGCGCCGCAACTGCGCTATCCGTACGCCATGTGGCTCAACAACAACAACACCGGCTTCGTCGGCGTCTCAATGCCGTTCCAAGCCTCCTTCGAGATCAACTGGAAGACGTAACCAGGGCTATGTAGAGGTGGCACTTTACGTGCCACCTTTGGGGCGGCGCTTCACGTGCCGCCCGTTTATTTTGGAGAGGACCATGACGCCCTTACCCCCTGCGGTCGAGCAGATCGTGAACGCTGTCTACCCGGTTCCCAGGCAGCTCCTCGCCGACCAACTCGCAGGTGTCACGCGGCCGCTCTTCTTCGCATTCAACGCTTTCGAGCTCGCATTTTTGTTGTGGTTTTTCTATAGCGGGCTTTCAGCCCGATTGCGCGACGCGCTGGAAAAGAAGATCATGAACCCGCTCGCACGAGGTGCTGCGTTCATCGCGCTCGTCTTCATCGGGCTAACGGTTGTCATGTCGCCGCTGAGCTTCTACGCAAGCTTTGTCGTGGCGCACGAGTTCGGTTTGAGCGCGGAAACGGTGGCCCGCTGGCTGCGCGATTGGGCTGTGGGTCTTGCGGTAAGTGCAGTGATCGTGTCGCTGGTCGGCGCGCTCTTCTTGCGAGCGATCGACCGATTTCGCGCGTGGCCGTTGATCGCTGCCACAGGCGGTGCGGTGCTCATCCTTTTCGGCAGCGCTATTTACCCGCTGTTCATCGCGCCGCTCTTCAACACGTTCACGCCGCTTCCACCGTCGCCGCTCACACGGTCTATTCTCGACCTCGCTGCCCAGCAAGGCATCAAAGCATCGGTCGTCTACGAATACGACATGAGCACCCAGACGCGAGAGGCCAACGCCTACGTCGCCGGGCTCGGGCGCACCGAACGCATTGCGGTGGGCGACACGCTGCTTCGCGGCATGAAACCCGATGAGGTGGTCTTCGTGATGGCTCACGAGATCGGTCATTACAAATTGGGCCATCTCTGGTTGGGCGCATTCGAGGCGTGGTGCGGACTGCTCGTGGCGATCGCTTTTGTGGCCACAGTCGGCACCCATCTGGTCACGCGCTCGCCGGCTCGCGCTCGCAGCCTTGCCGATCCTGCGGCGCTGCCGCTCGTCGCGGCGCTGCTGATCATCTTTGATCTTGTGACGATGCCGGTTGCGAATGCGCTTTCCCGGAACATCGAACACGCGGCCGACGTCTTCGCGGCCACCCACACGCATCTGGGGCCAGCCGGCGTGCGGGCGCAGGCAAGACTAGCCTCCATGGATCTCTCACCGTTGCATCCAAGCCGGCTGGTCGTCTGGTATTTCTACACGCACCCGCCGACCGACGAGCGCATCATGGACGCGGCGCGGCGAGCCGGGCTGGCACAATGAGGGCACTCACGCGTCCCAAGTTCGGGTCTCCTTGACAGAGTTTCCACTCGGGTGCTAGGATTTTCCACATAATAGAAGCTGTCTAGGAAGCCGGTCCTCACCATGGACAAATCGGGCGGCGAGAATGGAGTACCCTCGCGACGCGAGCGCGGAGGCGGGGTGCAATCCGTTGAGCGCACGCTTGATATTCTTGAGGCTCTCGTCGAGCTTGGTTCCGAAGTAGGCCTCGTCGAGATCAGCCAGGCCGTTTCTCTGCCCCTTGCCACTGTCCACCGTTTGCTCGGCACGCTCATCCAAAGGGGCTACGTCAAGCAGAACCGTCAAAACCGCAAGTATGCGCTGGGCTTTCGCGCGCTCCAGATGGGCAGCGATATGCGCCAGCGTTTCAGCCTGAGGCTCGAGGCGCGTCCGTTCCTGCAGCGCCTCATGCAGCGCAGCGGAGAGAGCGCCAATCTTGCGGTGCTCGATGATGGCGAGGTCGTGTACATCGACCAAGCGCAATCGTCACGTATCTTGCGGATGTTCACGCAGATCGGCAACAGGCTTCCCGCGCACTCGACGGGGAGCGGCAAGGTGATGCTGGCGTTTTCGCCGTCTGAGGTCCTCGAAGGGATCGTGCGCCGCTCCGGGCTGCCAGCGCGCACGACACACACAATCGTTGATATGGATGCGTTCCGCGTTGAAATGGAGCGGATACGCGCGCAAGGCTACGGCGTTGACGACGAAGAGCAAGAAGAAGGCGTGCGTTGTATAGCGGCTCCGGTGCGCGACGAGTCCGGACAAGTGGTGGCAAGCTTGAGCATTTCTGGGCCAGTCACACGACTAGATGACCGTCGAGTCCAGAGTCTTGTGAGCGAAGTTGTCGACGCTGGGCAAAAGCTCTCAGCTCGCTTGGGGTACAAGCAAGAACCAGTCTCCGTTTCCTAACGCGTTTCGGCGGCTCGCCAAACGGGCAGCCATCTTTTCATGTTGACTGCGAGCCAGACCAAGCGTGTGCGCCGTCACTCCTCTTTTACAAACGTTGGCGCCGCACCGCGGCGGGTAATATAATGGACGATAGATGAACGTCCGGCAAGCTGGTGGTAGGTCTCCATCCGACCGCTCGACAGCAGCGGTCGTTCATTATTTCGCTGCCGATCCGCTACGCACAGTGCGCGCTGACCGGGTCGCGCTCGATCTCAATGCGCCGCTCGGCGTCGTGACGCAGGCACTCGATCGTTTGGTGGCACTGGGTGTGCTCGATCGGCGAACGCCCGATCCCTCCCAGCCGCCCGTCTATGTCTCGCGCCTTGCCGATCAGTTCCTCGATGTGATCGCGCGGCTGACGAATTACTTCGCGCAGCATCTGGAAGATGTCACGGTATCTCCCGAGCGCGCCCAGCTCGCGACGGGCGAGACGGGGGGTGGCGTGCTCGCTGACAGCATTCATTCGCTGCGCGCCCGGCTCTCGAGTCTGGAGTCGGCCAACGCGCTGTTGCTGCGCAAGAACACAGAGTTGGGCTTTTTGTACGAGGCGAGCCTCTTGCTGGCCAGCTCGATCGATCTGCAGACGCTTGCGCAAACGCTTGTCAGCGCCGTCGTCAACGCTTCGCGCTCCAAGGTGCGCCGCTGTTTTGTCGCGCTTGCCGATGGTGACGAGTTTGTCTATCAGGCTGGCCACGGGGTCGATGCGCTGGCTGCCGAGCAGTTCATGACGCAGTATCGGTCGCGTCTTCGCCAGAGCCTGGAGCGAGGCGAGGTCAGCGCTAGTCGCATAGAAGGCGCGCAAGGGCACGATGGCGCTGCATGCGTGATTATCCCTATGCGGTCGCAGCCACCCGAACGCGGGTACGGCTGCATCGCGATCATGGACATGGATGAAGGTGGTCTCACAGGCGATGACCTGCGCACGCTGACACAGCTGGCCGAACTTGCCGGGCGCAGCTTCGCGAACGCGGCGCTGTACAGCCGCAGCATCACGCTTGGCATGACGGACGCCTTGACGGGCGCGCTCAACCGACGCTATTTAGATCGACGGCTGGCTGATGAAGTCAAGCGCGCGCAGCGCATGCATGGACATCTCGCGGTCATCATCTTGGACCTGGACCTCTTCAAATCGGTCAATGACCGGTACGGCCACATCGAGGGCGACCGGTTACTGCAAGCGGTGGCGCGCACGATCAGCGCGAGCGTGCGCGACATCGACGTCGTGACGCGTTTTGGCGGCGAAGAATTCGCGGTCGTGCTGCCCGGCGCGTCCGAACATGACGCCTGGGTCGTCGCCGAACGCATCCGCAACGCGGTCGAAGCGATGGGGTATGAGAGCGCAGCGCATGGCTCTATACCGATGACCGTCTCCGCAGGCGTGGCCGCGCTCGACCACAGCATCCACACGCCGGGCCAGCTCATCGGCGTAGCCGATCGGCGGTTGTTGCAGGCCAAGCGCAG
>JAFANK010000212.1 GCA_019232725.1 Vulcanimicrobiota bacterium
TATCCGTGACGTGCTCATCAACAAAGTGCCATCGCCACTCATCAACCCCTGGTACCTGATCGCGTGCTTGCTGGCTGCATGGCTGGCCCTGGTTATTGAATACAACATTGGGCAGCGCTTCAAGGATGGTCTGTTCGCGTTTATGACAGCGTTTTCGCTGCCCTGGTACGCGATCGTGGGCGCGCAGGCGGCAGTCGACGCGCACCTCGGCTACGCTGCAGCGGTACTCATCGGCGTCATCGCCACCACCGGTGGTCGATGGATCATCGACAGCGCGTGTAATCTCGTCCCGCACCAGTTGGTCCAATCGCGTTTCTTCGTCGTCACCGCCGCGCTTACGGCAATCCTGTACCTCATCATGCGGGAAGCGATGGGACTTTCAGTGATCGTGTCGACGATCGTCGCCTTCATCTTCGGTTTTGGTTTCCGGTTACTAGCGCAAGCACTCAACTGGGAGCAATGGGAGCCATGGGAACCTCCGTCACTTAAGACCGCTGAGCAAAAGCCAGACACCCTCGGCGAAAGTCTGCGCACGGAATTCCGCCCACGCAGCTAGACCGATCGCCGGCGCCCCGGCGCGAGAGCTTTCGTCGTGCAAGCTAGCATGAGCGAGACGCAAAGGGCCTCCACGCGACGTGGCTTTCGCCCCGGGATTGTTGCCGGCGCGTCGGCGAACGATCCAACAACGGTCGGCAGCCTCGCTGTGGTCGGCGCCACGACGGTTTACGGACTGGCGTGGCTTGCTATCGCGATTCTGCCGATGCTTGCGATTACCCAGACGATTGCCGGATCGGTCGGAGCTGTTGCTGGCAAGAGCCTGCAAGCCGCAATCGTTCGGCGTTTCGGTATCATGCTCGGTCTCGTTGCGCTGGCCTCCATCGTCGCCGTCAACTTGCTGACCACTATTGCGGATGTGGAAGCCGGCGGCAAAGCGCTGGCGATGCTTTTGCCTATCCCCTACGCTGTGCTCGTCATCTTATTCGTCATCATTATCTCACTGGTGTTGATGACGCACTCGTTCTCACGAGTCGCCAGCCTGTTGACATTTTTGCCGGTGCTTTTCGTCGCCTACGGCGCCAGCGCCGTGCTTGCGCACCCCAACTGGCTGGACGTCCTGCGCAGCACGGTCATACCGCACATGCAGTTCTCGACGATCTATGTCGGCGGAGCGCTCGCTCTCGTCGGGACGACGATCACGAGCTACGAGTACCTCTGGGAATCCATCGAAGTTTCTGAAGCGCAAGCCGGAGCGAGGCAGCTTGCCGGTCTGCGTCGTGACGCGGTGCTGGGCGTGCTCGTGGCAGGAGCTGGATTCCTCTTCGTCATCATCGCAACCGGAGCGACGCTTGGCATCCATCACCTCCCCATCGAAACCGTAGATGACGCCGGGCGCGCTTTAACGCCACTCGCTGGGCGCTGGGCTGCAATGCTTTTCGGCATCGGCCTTTTCGGATCGGCAGCTTTGACCGTTCCTATTCTGGCAAGTTCGACAGCCTACGCAGTGGCGCATACCTTTGGATGGAACGGCACCCTCAATGCCCCCGTTCGGGAGGCACCGCGGTTCTATACCCTCATTATTGTGTCACTCGTCCTAGGCGCGGCTGGGGCGTTGCTTGGGCTGCCGCCCATTCGATTGCTGTTTTGGGCGTCGATTGCAGGCGGGCTGGGCACGCCCATAACACTTGTCCTTATGAACTGCGTCGCTCGCAGCCAACGGATCATGGGGCCGGACCGGATTAGTCTGCGACTCTCTGTAGTGGGATGGGCGGTCACTACCCTGGTCACACTCGCGTGCCTCGCGTTTTTGTTCTCTCTTATACGGTGATAGCTCGCAGCTACGAGGCAAAATGCCGATCAACGACACGCAGTTAGCAAAAGCATCCACGGCCGGCATGCAACAGATCGCAGCCGGGCGCTTTTTCATGGGGTCGGACAAATTCTATCCGGAAGAAGCACCTGTACGAGAGGTCGAAGTCGATCCATTCTGGATCGACACCTATGCCGTCACGAACCGCGAATACGAGCGCTTCGTCGGCGAGACCGGCTACGTTACCGTTGCGGAGCGCCCGCTCAATCCGGCAGATTATCCCGGCGCGTTACCGGGAATGCTCGTGCCTGGAGCCCTAGTCTTCAAGCAAACCCAAGGACCCGTCGATCTTCGTGACTGGTCCCAGTGGTGGGAATACACTCCCAGCGCGTGCTGGAAGCACCCGGAAGGGCCTGGTAGTTCTATCCGCGCACGAGCTCGCCACCCAGTCGTGCATATCGCGTTTGAAGACGCTGAAGCCTACGCGCGATGGGCGGGAAAGCGTTTGCCCACGGAGGCGGAGTGGGAATATGCGGCGCGCGGCGGGCTGGCCGGCGCCTCGTTCGTGTGGGGCGACGAGATGGAACCGGATGGTAAGCCCGCTGCCAACACCTGGCAAGGCGACTTTCCGTGGCAAAACCTGCTCACCGACGGATACGAACGCACAGCGCCGGTCGGCACGTTCCCGCCGAACGGGTATGGTCTTTTTGACATGGCTGGCAACGTATGGGAATGGACGACCGACTGGTATGTGGCGCGCCGAGAAGCGGCCCCATCGCCATGTTGCAGCGCGTCATCGGAGGACCATCGCGAGCGCAGTTACGACCCAGCGTTCGAAGATATACGCATCCCGCGCAAAGTTGTCAAAGGCGGGTCATTCCTGTGCGCGCCCAACTACTGTTTGCGATTCCGTCCAGCGGCGCGATCTCCGCAGATGATCGACACCGGGATGTCGCACCTCGGCTTTCGCTGTGTCAAAGACGTATAAGTGAGCGTATTGATCGGCTTCATGCCGCCGCTCTTTCTCATTGTGCACGCTCTCACGTTTAATGAGACGCTACTCCGCCTGTTCGCCGGCGTCGTGCTTGGCGTGTTGATCGGGCTTGAACGAGAGTGGCGTAGCCGCACCGCCGGCGTCCACACAAGTGGCCTCGTCGCAGCTGGTGGCGCGCTTTTTTGTCTGGCGGCGCCCGCGCTTGGCGAGACGGCGGGAGACCCTATGCGCGCGCTGGCTGCGGTTGCGCAAGGGGTGGGATTCCTCGCGGGCGGCGTTATTCTGAAACAAGGAATGAGCGTGAGCGGGCTCAACACAGCGGCCACCATATGGGCGACTGCGGCGGTCGGCGCCCTTGCCGGCGTCGGTCTCATCCGCGAAGCAGCCATGGGCGCCGTTACCATCGTGGGCGTCAACCTGATCTTCAATCCCATCGTGGACGCAATCAACCGGTTCACCGCCAAACATCCGCCCAAAGACACGTAGGATTGCCCATGTCACAGTTGCCGACGGGCACCCCACAAAGCAGAGGCGGAGTGCGAGATCATCTCGCCAACGAGCGGACCTACCTAGCAAACCTTCGCACGGCCATTGCGCTCGTCAGCTTTGGCATCACGATAAACCGTTTTAGTCTTTTTCTTTTGGAAAAGCAGCTCTTGAGCAGGGCGCAGTTCATCTTGCTCGACCATGCCGAGAGTTTAGGAATCGTCATGGTGTTTGCCGGCATGGCGTTGTTGATGTGGGGTGCGGTGCATTTCGCCATTATCAGCAATCAAATCGACACCGGCACGTTTCGCCCCAGCAAGCGCGCGATAGGCGTCATCACCATACTCGTGCTGGCCCTATCGGCTATCTCACTCTACTGGCTTTTTCAACGCTGACGTGCCGCCTCAAGCCCGCTGTTTAACTTCTGCGGACTTGTCCGATAACTATTATAGAAGTGCCCGATCCGGGCGAAAAGGGAGTTGGGTCAGCTGAGCAAGTTTTTGTGCGGCAAGTGCTTTGAAGGCTATGAGGGACTGCAGGCATTTGGCGATCACCTGTGTCTAGGGGATAACCCTGTGCTCGCGAGGTTGCGAGGCGTCATTCGCATGGGCGGGTTTTCCCTCGATCTGCGCAAAGTTGTTCAAGAAACAATACGTAGGCATAAAGTTCGGGCGGCCATCGACACCCTCGAGGATGGCTTGCGGCGCACCGATCCCTAGTTACTCGTCCGGCAGCCGATTTGGGGAGCAACTGGCGGCCTCGGTGTGGCCTTTGGTTTTGTGCGTCGTGCACGGCCGAAACCGCGGGGCACCCACCCTCGACCGCTCTTTAAGCTGGGCTTAACGCAGAGGCTCGCGGTTGAGCCTGGTTGCCCAACGTGTGTTCGCAAGAAATGCCGCGTCAATTCGTGCCCGAGCAAAAAGCATATCGCAGGCAATCCGCAGACAAGGAATAGGGCGGGACCGTGTGAACCCTCTTCGCCCATGCGCTCTGCAAAAGAACGCACGCGGAGTTAAGGAGCGTATACCATGCCCGCGAAAAAACCGAACTTTCTTATCCTCTGGGGCGACGACATCGGCATTTGGAACATAAGCAAATTTAGCAACGGCATGATGGGGTACCGGACCCCCAATATCGATCGCGTGGCGAACGAAGGCGGGCTCTTCACCGACTACTACTCCCAGCAGAGTTGCACAGCCGGTCGAGCTTGTTTCATCACCGGTCAAAACCCAATTCGTACCGGTCTTACGAAGGTTGGCATGCCCGGTGCGACCGTCGGTTTGCAGCCTGAAGATCCGACCATCGCCCAGCTGTTGAAGCCTCTGGGCTACGCTACCGGGCAATTCGGCAAGAACCACCTTGGCGACCGCAACGAGTTTCTGCCGACGGTGCACGGTTTTGACGAGTTCTTTGGCAATCTGTATCACTTAAATGCAGAGGAAGAGCCAGAACTGCCAGACTATCCGAAAGACCCGAAGTTCAAAGAACAATTTGGGCCAAGAGGTGTGCTGCATTGCTGGGCGACTGACAATGATGACTCCACGAGCGACGCCCGCTGGGGCCGTGTCGGAAAACAAAAGCTCGAAGACACTGGCCCGCTCACCAAAAAACGTATGGAAACGGTCGACGAGGAAATAACCAGCGCCGCTTTGGCATGGATCGAGAAACAGGCTACGTCA
>JAFANK010000238.1 GCA_019232725.1 Vulcanimicrobiota bacterium
CGCGGTCTTCGGCAAAGGGGATCACAAGGGCCGCGCCGTACTGGGTGGTACCACGTGCGGCGAGTTGAACATTGCCTGCGATGACAAGGCGAACGGTGCGCAAATTGATGAAGAGCGTTTGGCCAACGGCGCTCGCGCCGTTGCCAAGATCTACCCGGACATTCCCGTCGGCCCGAATGGAAAACCAGTCGTAGTAGAAAGCAATATTGTCGGCTCTGATGCGTAGAATCGTTGTGGCGCAGGCCGGAGCGGCGCCGACACACGTGTATAGCGCAACCGCCAAGATGGCCGCCAGCCAAATAACAGCGTGGTTGCGCAAGGTCATGGTAGTCATCTCGCCGACGCATAGGCCCGCTCCTTTATGTGTCAGTGAAGAGAGGACCATTACCAATTGCCCTGCGACGCCGGTTCAAGGAGCTATTGAGTCCTGGCTAGTACCTTAGCTCCTAACAGTCAAGAGGCGTCATAATGGCTGATGAAATCAAACGCAGCGAGTTCGTCGCGCTAATCGGCGTGTTGGGCGCCGGCGTGTCGACTGCGCTGCCCGGCTGTTCCTCGAGCACTCCGGCGCAATCGACGAGCAGAACCTCAGCGTCACCACCTAGTAGCACACCTCAATCACTACTCACCGAACCTGCGGCATTCACATTCTTCACGCCGCCGGAACAAGCTTTCGTCAGCGCAGCATGCGATCGGATCATTCCGGCTGATCCGCCAGGGCCATCCGCTTCGCAAGCCGGTGTGCCGTACTACATCGATCGTCAGCTTTCCGGTGCGTGGGGTAACGGTGCGCAGTTATATCGGCAGGGACCCTGGCAACCTGGCACGCCCGAACAAGGTTACCAACTCGCGTTGACGCCGTCCGAGGTTTACCGCGCGGCAATACGCGCAACGGATCAGCATTGTACGAAGAAATATAAAACGACCTTCGATGGGCTAACGCTAGCGCAACAAGACGACGTGTTAAGTAGCCTCGAAAACGGCAGCGTTGATTTGGGCGCCATTCCGGCGGCAACGTTCTTCTCCATGCTGCTTGGGAACACGATCGAGGGCTATTTCGCCGACCCGCTCTACGGAGGCAACCGCGACAAGTCCGGCTGGAAGATGATCGGCTTTCCCGGTGTTGCGGCAGTCTATGCGGGTCTCATCGATCAAAATTACGGCAAGCTATACGCCGTGCCGCCTGTGAGCATTGCCGATGTCCAGCAAGGAATGGCCAAAGATGACATGGACGAGACGCACGTCGCGCTCGTGCGGTCGATGCAGATGCACCACGTTGAAAGAAAAGACGAGTCGCCATGACAACCACGCTGAAATCAGTCGACGCGGTGACCGTTGGAGTAGGCTGGACGGGCGGCATCATCGCCGCAGAGCTAACGAAAGCTGGTTTGCATGTCGTAGGATTGGAACGGGGGGAGTACCGCAACACATCGCCCGACTTCCAAGTTCCTCAAATCCACGACGAGCTCGCGTATGGCGTGCGGCTCAAACTTTTTCAAGACACGGCAATCGAGACCGTCACATTTCGCAACGACGTGAGCCAAACGGCTTTGCCGCTACGTTACCATATAAGCTTTCTACCAGGTGAAGGGCTCGGCGGTGCCGGGGTGCACTGGAACGGAATGACCTGGCGCTTTTTACCGTGGGATTTCGAGACACGCAGCAGGACGATCGCGCGTTATGGGGTGTCGATGCTTGGTTCTGATTGCACGAGCCAAGATTGGGGCATAACGTACGACGAGCTTGAGCCTTTTTACGACCGCTTCGAGTACCAGGCCGGCATCTCAGGCAAGGCCGGCAACATCAAAGGTAAGATTCAGCCTGGCGGCAATCCATTTGAGGGTCCGCGGGCGCGCGACTATCCGAACCCCCCGATGAAAGTCGCCTATCAGAGTGCGCTTTTCCGTGATGCAGCGTCAAAGCTTGGCTATCATCCGTTTGTCATGCCGTCAGCGAACGTCACACGCGCTTACACAAACCCGGACGGCGCCCCATTCGGCTCCTGCGCTTATTGCGGCTACTGCGAGCGGTTTGGCTGCGAGATGTTCGCCAAGGCTAGTCCGCAGCTCGCAGTGCTGCCGGTCGCGGCAAAAACAGGGCGCTATGAGTTGCGTGTCGGCGCGAACGTAGTCCGCCTCAACTTGGACAGTGCAAAACGGCGTGTCGTCAGTGTGACGTACGTAGATGCGGCCGGGCGGGAGTTCGTGCAGCCAGCTGAGTTGGTGTTTTTGACATCATTCATTCTGAACAACGTGCGAATGCTGCTCATCTCGGGCGTTGGCACGCCATACGATCCGAAAACGGGTAAGGGCAACGTCGGACGCAATTATGCCTATCAAGCGATGACGGGTGCAGCGTACTTCCTTGAAAACAAGACATTCAACCCGTTTATGGGTTCTGGCGCTAATGGGATGGTCTTCGACGACTTCAACGGCGACAATTTTGACCACGCGGGGCTGGGCTTTATCGGCGGTGCCGATATCTATGTGAATGCCAATGGTGGCCGCCCAATCCAATACCACCCCGTGCCGCCGGGTACGCCAACGTGGGGCGCCGCATGGAAACAAGCGGTTGCCAAATGGTACAGGCACGCATTTTACGCAAGCGCCCAAGGCGGCGTGCAAGCCTATCGCGGCAACTACCTCGACCTCGATCCGACCTATCGTGACGCATACGGACTGCCGTTGTTGCGTATGACGTTCAATTGGGGGCCGCACGAGTTGAGGCAATCGCAATATATGGCAGGCATCTTGAGCAAGGTGGGCAAGATGCTCGGCGCTTCGCCCCTAGCGATGTCGCAGCTCAAAGGCAATTACACGACGCAGATCTACCAGACGACGCACAATACCGGGGGAGCCATTATGGGCGCTTCTCCGGAGTCAAGTGTTGTGAACGCGTATTTGCAGAGTTGGGACGTACCAAACCTTTTCGTCATCGGGGCGAATGCATTTCCGCAAAACGCTGGTTATAACCCAACGGGTACGGTCGGTGCGCTTGCATATCGCACAGCAAACGCGGTGCTCAAACGTTACGTTAAACGGCCGGGACCACTCGTCGGCTGAGCGTCACCGGTCGTCTTCACGACATAAAGGGCACTAATTCAGGCGGGACCGTGACAAAAGGACGCATCATGTCGCGATCTTCGTGCTCCAGAATGTGACAGTGGTACATGTACCGGCCGCTGTACGACGTAAAACGGACAGCAATTTCTACCATCTCGTTGGGATTGACTCGGACCGTGTCCTTGAGGCCGCGTTCGTTGTCATCGATAGTGTGGGCAAGCACGTCGTCCGGTCCACGTTCGATGGTAATGACGGCGCTCAAGGAGAGATCTTCGATGCCGCCTTCAGGGATTTCAAATCGAATCGGACGCCGACTCACGATCACGAACGGATCGAGGTGCACGTGTATGGGGTGAGTATCTGTGGTGAGGTTGATAAATTGCCACACCTCATAGCGATGAAGCGTAGGAAAGAAGTTCGTGGAATCTTCGAAGTGCGCTGCGATGACGCAAAGGCGGCTCGTGTGTTCCCCGTCGATAATCGTCACGACTGGTTTGCCCGAAAACGCGTCTTCTGCAGATCCAAGCTCGCGCATCGTCAGCATGTTGGGGGCGTTTTCGACTCTTCGCTCAACGAGAACGATGGTGCGACGCGTTGCTTTGTGGAGGTCCTCAAATGTCGGCTCAGTGAGATCAGCGGCGAGTTCGGGCGGCGGTGTCCACCTCGCAGGAGCCGCTTTTTGCACCCGAATGCGCATCACTTCGGGATAGGGAAGGAGTCCGCCCAGACTTCTTGCGTTCACGGCGTTAGACGCATCGTAAGGCGAGCCATTAAAAGGTGCGAGGGCGGTGTTAAGAAACGTAAGTTCAGCACCGACCTCCAGATCGGAGAAGTCGACGAGCAGGTCCGCGCGCTCAGCGGGCGCTAGGATAAGCCCATCGGCCGGCAGATCGCATCGATGGCGAAGAAGGCCGTGATCGGTGCCGATTTGGGATATCCGGTCGAACTCGGCGCGTCCGTTGCGCACCAAAACCAGTCGATATGTACGCGCATTGGATCCGTTGATGACGCGGAAACGGTATATGGCCGGCTGTATGTCGAGAAACGGCCAAACGCAACCGTTGACGACCGTGAACGGCGCGAACGCTTCCATCACGTCTGGGGCTGTTTTATGGAGCAGCCGTCCGTGGCGACTTCCGACGTCCAGGACGAAGTTGCGGTCTTGGATGAGAAGAGGAATCTCGAAGGGTGGTCCCTCGGGCAAGCCGCAGTCACGCTCGCGCGGCTCGCGAATGATCCACAAGCCGGCTAGCCCCGCGTACACTTGGTA
>JAFANK010000122.1 GCA_019232725.1 Vulcanimicrobiota bacterium
GTCAAGTCGACCGGCCCATATGTAGTTGACCTGGCGCCCGGATGAAATTTCGGACCGCGTCGAGAAAGACTGACTGCTCAGATGTGTGGGCTATTATTTCTGAGTGGACTCGGTCATCGGAGCTGCGCGTTCGCATGAATCTCGAGCTTTGGAACACCGTCGCTGGTATCGGCACATTCTTTGTCATCTTGGTGACGGCGGTGGCCGCGGTGATCGAGCTCAAACACATGACGGCAAAAAATCAACTGCAAGCTGTCCTGAGTCTGCAGCGTGAGTTTCGCGATCCCGAATTGCAAGAGGCGCTGCGCTACGTGCAGTTCTACCTGCCGCAAAAAATCCGCGACCCACAGTATCGGGCCGAGCTCGCGCGTATCGGCTTCATCGACTCGCGCGTCCACATGGAGATGACCGTCTGCAATTTCTTCAACCAAATGGGCACGCTCGTCAAAAACGACATCGTCGATGCTGAGGCATTCCTCGATCAGACGAGTCGCATCATCGATGCATATTGGAAGCTGCTCGCGCCGGTCATTGCGATCTTGCGACGCAAGCGCGGTGACGAACAATATCAGAACTTTGAGTACTTGGCCGCTTTGTCAAAAGAATGGCGCAAAGAACATCCCACTGGGGTCTACCCCAAGGGCGTGCCGCGAATGCCGCTGGAAGATACCTGGCTGGCTGAAGATGAACTGCCCGCTAGAGCGCCAGACGCGCCCGAACCGGCGCCAGTGGCACGTTAGGCCGCCCGTTTCATAATGCACGTCATCGCAGCCATCGATTATTCGGCGCTCAATACCTATGCGAACATCGGTACATTCTTGCTGCTGTTGGCGAGCGTTGTCGCCGCGGCCGTTTCGCTGCATCACGCTGCGTCATTCAATCAGATCAGCGCCGTCATCTCGATGGAGCGCGATCTCCGCGGGGCCGAAATGCAAGAGGCGCTGCGCTTCGTGCAATACGAGCTGCCCTTCAAAATGCACGATGAGCGGTTCCGCGGCGAGCTCGACGCGCTCGGGTTCATCGATGCCCGCGTGCACCAAGAGGTTCAGGCGTGTCAGTGGTTCAACGCCGTCGGCACGCTGCTGAAAAACAACCTCGTCGATGAGAGCGCCTGGATGGATCTTTTTGCCCGGCTCACGGTTGCCTATTGGGACACACTTGAGCCCGCGATCGCTATCATGCGTAGGCGCCGGGGAGACTGGCAATTCGCGAATTTTGAGTATATGGCAGTGCGCGCTAAGGAATGGCTCAAAAAGCACCCGCACGGCACATTCCCCCACCACACGGCGCGCGCCAAAGTGCAGGATAAATGGCTCGCCGCCGACACGGCGCTTCGGTCGGGTCAGACGGGCTAGTATGGCCGCGACCGGGTCTGGGCCGATACTACAACACAGATATGTCTGAAGTGCTCAAAGAACATCGGCCGATCCCTACTGGCACGGTCACGTTTCTCTTTACCGACATTGAAGGGTCGACCGAGCGTTGGGAACGCCACCGCCAGGCGATGCAGGGCGCCGTGCACCGCCACGAGCAGATCTTGCACGACGCTATCACAGCACATGATGGCTACGTGTTCAAAACCGTCGGCGATGCGTTCTGCGCGACGTTCCGCACCGCGCCGGACGCCATCACAGCGGCCCTCGATGCACAGCGCGCGCTCACGAAAGAGGATTTCTCGGCTGTAGACGCCTTGCGCGTGCGCATGGCGATACACACCGGCCTTTCCTACGAGCGCAGCGGCGACTATTTTGGACCAACCGTCAATCGGGTCGCGCGCTTGTTGTCGATCGGGCACGGCGGCCAAGTGCTCGTGTCCGGTGCGGCCAGCGACTTGGCTCAAGGCGAATTACCTGCTCGCGTGACGTTTCGCGATCTCGGCGAACAGCGCCTCAAGGATCTCGCGCAGCCGGAGCAAGTCTACCAGTTAGTTGCACCGGACCTCGCCCAGGAGTTTCCTCCGCTCAAGTCGCTTGACGCGCTTCCCAACAACTTGCCGATCCAGGTCACGAGCTTCGTGGGCCGTGATGAGGAACTCGGGGCGGTGAAGG
>JAFANK010000137.1 GCA_019232725.1 Vulcanimicrobiota bacterium
TGGCGGTTGCGCTATACACGTGTTTCGGCACCGCCCCGGCCTGCGCCACAACGATTCTGCGCATCCGAGCCGACAATGTTGCCTTCTACTACGACTGGTTTTCCATTATGGCCGACGGGAATGTCCGGGTAGATCTTGGCAACGGCGCGAGCGTCCTTGGCCAAACGCTCTTCATCAATTTGCGCACCGATCGCCTTGTCATCGCAGGCAATGTTCAACTCGCCGCACGTGGGACCACCCAGGACGGCGCCGCCCTTGCGATCCCCTTTGCCGAAGACCGCGCGTATTTCATAGCTCGTGCGCCCGCTCCCGAGCGCTGGACGTACACGGGGTTTAGCTTTACCAGCCCCGCCAAATCGGTGTCCCAACCAGCAGACGCCTTTGTTCTGCCGGATTTCCGCAACTCCGCTCCAATTGTCTTGGCCAAGGATGTGACCGTAGGTCTGCGCTCGTTCATGCGCTTTGGCTTGTGCAGAGTGGCGCCGGTGGGAGGAGTGCGCGTCTACGTGCCGCTTCCTTCATTGTATATCGGCTTCAGTAAGGATCCCAATCTCTCACAGACGACCCTTGGTGCTGCTACCGCCGGCGCGACGATCAAGCTAACGGGCAACACCAATGCAGCCAGCGCGCTCGCGCTGAACTATTCCGCCACGACCAAATTCGGCGTTGGTTTCCAGCAAAATATCGTCTGGAATAAGGGCTGGAGCGCATTCTCGCTGTTTCCTGTCAATCAAAAGTCGCCGTTCCTGACGGCAATTGTAACAGATGCGCCGTCTCAAACTTTTGGCCTTCAAGGATATACGTTAGTCAATTCCTATCCCAGCGGAGGCTCTCTACCATCGTCGGCAGCGCAATTCAACTACTTTCAACTGACGCAATCGTTGCACGACGCCTACCTTCAACTCAACTACCAGTTTGGCTCCAGCAACCTGCTCGCTCCGCCGCCGATTCCAAGTGCATACAACAGCACACCATTCTTTGGCCCCGCACACCCGTCATCGGTCCAGCTCGGGCTCAGCAGTTCAACATTCCGGATCGGTAGGACATTGGAGGGGTACCTTCGCGGCGGATACATCTACCAACATAATGGAGACGGATTGCAGCACTTTGGCGGCGTTAGCTATGCGACGATCTGGAGTTCGTACGCGGGGATCTCGCTCGCGACCCCCAGGCTTGAACTCAAGCCGAACCGTAAAGGCGACGCCCCCTACTTCGTCATAGAAGCAGCGGCTCAGCGAGAATGGAATTCGCTGCCGCATTACGTCGATCAAAGGGAAGTGACCGCAAGTCTTACGCGACCGCTTTCCGTCGGCTTCGTCACCGCCTCGTATATGATTTCAAACGTTAAGGACGTCTACGGAGCGGCGCAACGGGAGGCGTACCCCGTACTTGCGCCGCCGCAAGATCCCGGTTATGCTGCGTTTGAAGGTTTCGCTACTTTTCGCACGCTATCGCTGGGCTTTGTCTACGCCCCAAACCCGTTCTTCGCGTTCTCAATCACCGGTCAGCAAAACACTAACTTTCCCGAACCTTTTCCGATCCTCTTCACCCCGGTCCAAACGACGGTGTTGGGTGTCAATCCGGTATCCAATTATCTTGGCGCGCCGCCCTACGCACTGCCCGTTAAAGTGCGCTTTCGCGTGAACCCAAGTCTCTCGCTCAACGTCGCCGGTACGTATTACTTCAACTACTTTGGCAACCAGTGGAACAACTTACAGGTGCAATTCTTGCCATGAGGCTCGTGGTTGCTTGCTGCTTCGTGCTCATCGTCATCGCACTGCTTGCGGCAGCCGTCTGCGCTCAGGAAATCGTGAACGGCGAGATCCTTGATTATGGAAAAGGCTACGTCGTCCTTACAACCGGCGAAAGTTATGGCCTCGCTGATGCGGTCCAGATTATCGACGCGGAGTCGGGCCAGCCGTCGTCGCTGAAACCGTTGCCTGGCGTGTTCGTCCGTCTCACCTTCGACGCAAGCGGCCACGTTGCCACGCTCACTGTAGCTCGTTCGGCGAAAGCTATTGCTCTCGTAAAACCGCCCACAAGCTTCGCGCACGTGACCGTTCCGCTCGGGCCGCCGGTTCCTGCAAAACCCCAGGGTGAGTTCGTTCCCGTCGCTTTTGTCGTTGTGGTTCCATCGACAACGCTTCCCGGCGATCAGGTCTACATGAGCACCAGCGAGACGAGCTGGATGCCAACCGCGGTACGCATGGACCGTGTTGATGCGCGACACTTCCGGGTGATCATCGACGTACCGGTGGGCACCACGTTTTTATACCTGTACACGCGCGGCAGCCCGCAATCGCTTGAGCGGGATGCGAATGGCCTACAACGCACGGCGCGGACATTGACGCTCGCCACGGGCGCGGCGCAAGCGGTACACGATGCAATCGAACACTGGGGAGACGAATTGGGCACAAGCCTCTTACCCCCGCCGCAAACGTTTCCCACGCCGTACAATCCGGCACCATTTCCAAATTTGCCGCCGTCGCCCCGACCGTGAAGGTGGTGCATGGCCAACGTAGCGTTGCTGCGCCAGGACCGGGCTTGCACGTCGCCCAGCGATACGCTATGATTTACCTATCCGCTTCAGGAGGTCGTAGTGTATGTGTAGTCAATGCGATGCTTCCAACTGCTCCTGTCCGAAGGGAACCGGTTCTGCGGACTGCAGCTGCAGCAAAGGACAAGAGCACTGTTCCGCTTGTGGGCACGATAAGAAATAACTTCTCCGCTGCTGAGCGCACGTCTGCGACGCCCAGGGATTAACGAAGGGCGCTGAGTCAGCGCCCTTCGCGACGTGGCCTAAAGGAGCTTGGTGCGAGCTCATTATGTCGGTAATGGCTGAGGACTCGCTAGCCAAACGGCGTCAGGAATCGGCTGGTTAATACTGTAGTCACCGTAGTGACCCACCGCGTGCACCCTATATTCAGGGAACGAAACATCGATCGTTTCGGTTGACGGCAACAAGTACTTTCCGTTCACCGTGGCATTGTCAAAATTGATCACAACTGTCCCACCGTTCTGGTAGAACCACTGTGCTTTAACCGGAGCAAGCGTTTCACGCGTCACATCCAAGAGTACATAGGACACGTTTGGATTGTTTTTGGGAACGCCTTTGAGTTCATAGGTTTGCGCACTCGGGCTTTGCACGAGCGTGATGTCGTAGTCGAGAGGCCAGGTCTCAGGCGTTCCCAAGCCTGAATAGATATATTGAAACTTCCGTGCGATTGAGGGCATGGATTTCATGACGAGAACTTCTTTATCCGGACGCTCAAAATACCGTGTGGCATCGAGCTGCGAAGAAACGCTTACGCCTTTGTGAACGGTGAGATTGAAGTGTATGGGCACGGAATATGACGTGAGGCCCTTGCGCTGATCCGCCATTTGCTTCAGGATATCCGCTGTGCTCAGACTTCCTGAAGACTGCGCAGCAGGCGTCGCAACCGAGACTGTCGTGCCACGAGAAACGACGGCGAACGCGCACAGTGCCACACAGACCAGAACAAATGCCGACAAAATTCGGCTACATAGCATCGGTTTGACTCCTAGAAGCGACGGCTTGACCGGATATCCGAGGACTGCCAGCAAGCCAGGGGCGCACCCACGTGATCCACACGACTTTCAAGATAGCGGCGGCCGGAATGGCGAGGAGAAGTCCCCATAACCCAAACATTTCGCCGCCGGCGAATACGGCGAGCATTACGCCGGCCGGCGACACGCCGACACTTTTAGACATCACCTTTGGCACAACCACTGTGTCAGCAATTCTCGTGATGATGAAGACGACGGCGACCGACCAGGCTGCCACGTGCCATGATTGTAATAGACCGAACAAAGCACCCAAAAGGATAGCTAACGTCACGCCAACGTACGGAATGACATACAAGAGACCTGTCAGAACGCCCAGTAACAGCGCATAGTTCGAACCAGCCAACTTGAGACCAATAACGCTAAAGACCGCACAGAAGCACACGAGAATGACTTGTCCGCCGATATACGCGCCGAACACCCGCTCAACTTCTTGTGTAAAGTACAACGCTGTGGCCTTATTTCGTTCGGGGAATAGGTCAAGAAACGATTCCTTGATCCCGCCAGAGTTAGCTAAGAAGTAGTACGAGAGCACGACTGCGGTAAAGATGACCACGAGGGTGTGAATAGTAAAAATCACCGCCGCACCAACTTGTCCTAAACCAGTTTGCAACATGCTTGCGATGACCGCCGAAACCTGAGCCGAGAGGCTTTGCAGCTGGCTCGGCACGACTTGGATCCCAACGCGGTTGTTGATCCATTCGCGTGCTTGGGTAACCCAAGACTGTACTACGCTGATGTAATCTGCGCTGTTCGAAAAGCACTTCTGAAGCTGGCCGACGACCGCAGGGATGACAATGAGAAACATTGCCAGTAGGACGCAAATGAACGCCGTGAACACGACAGCGACTGCAGTCCTTCGGGGTAGTTTTTTGGACAACCCTACAATGGGTGGATTCAGGCCATAGGCGAGGAGAATGGCTACGATAACGACCTCGACGGTCAGGGGAATACGGCGTAGGATCACGAGCCCCACGAGTGCGAGCGCCGCGATCCCGATCGGACGTGCAAGACTGCGCCACCATGCGGGAGACGCCTGTTGCTGCGCTAGCACAGGGCTTGTGGTCGATGTCATGATCTTGGTTTGAAAATCGCAGCTGTGTGCAGAAATGCAAACATGAAGACCACATGGTGACAGACCAAGCGATCACAGCGTGGCCTACCGGAGGAAATTCTCGTCCTCATTTTTTGGCGGGGTAAGCGCAGTAGCGGTTGCCGGGTTGCTGCTGAACCGCGCAAACGTACCCGGATTTTGTTGGAAATGCTGCTTGAGTGCGCTAATCCTATTGGCATCATCCGGATGGTCTGACAGTATTTCCGGCGGCTCATCAAGTTGCGCACCTGAAAAATCTTGGAACAGCCAGACAAGCCCCCACGGATTGTATCCGGCCTTCGAACAGATATCTGCACCTGTTAAGTCGGCGCTTTCTTCCACATCCCGAGAATAATGCAACGAGTCCAACTTGCTGATAGTGGCAGCGAGAATAACCGTCTTAACGGTTGGCCCGAGCAACACCGTGGCGGCGAGAGCACGTGCCACGATCTCCTCGTTGCGCTGCATCAAATCCATCGAGTCATGATGGAGCAGGTGCGCAGTCTCGTGGCACAGTGTGCCGGCGAGCTCCTCATTGTTCTTAACAAAGTACAGGAGTGAATCGACCACATAGATGTTGCCGCCAGGGGCAGCAAAAGCGTTCGGTTGGGCTTCATGAACGATATAGAAATGGATGGGATAGGCATACGACGGTTGGACCGCTTTCCGTATCCCATCCGCAATCGGGCGAAGTGTGTCGTAGAGCGGCGAGGATTTTACGATCTCACGCTGGGTTTTCAGCTGTTTAAACAGCTGTGCTCCCATCTGAGCCTCGTCAGCCGTGCTGGAGGCCGTACTCGTAGGCGCAGCATCACCGTGTGCGGCAGCGCTGCCCGCCCAAGCGAGCAGCACCGACGCTACGGCTATTAAGAGTGCGCGCAATCCAATTCGACTCTTCGAGGTGGCCGTCATTACTGTTAGCCTTAGGCCGATTGTTTCAACGTGGTGACGTCCTTGCGCACCTGTTGCGCAAGGTTCTTGATGCGGAAACCGGTAGCGATCAGCGTGATCCCCGCAAGGACTGCATAGATTCCTACCGCGTACACGAGCGAGAGCACACCAAGATCGGGGCGCAGGACGACGTAGACACCTAAGCCCAAGGTGACGAGGCCGAGCAGAATCCACCAAAACTCATTGGTGATGACGTTGCGAAAAGCAATCGCCGACGAAATCTCAACGAGCCCTGTTGAAAACGCCCAAATACCGACGAGGTAAGCGAGCGCGAGCGGGCCGACACCAGGTTTTGCGATCATGATGATGCCCAGCATCACCTGAACGACGCCTACGAGGATCAATGCCCACCAGCTTCCGATGCCCGTGAACGACAAGCCGGCAAAGAACTCAAACAGTCCGCTGATAATGAAGTATGCCGCTACTACATATACCAGAACGGTTGCAATTGACTGTGGTTGAGTAAAGGCGAAAAACGCCAGCGCCAGAGCCACGATGCCGCGCAAGACGAACGTCCACCATTTACTCGCGAGTAGCTGCATTGTGTCGACCATCATGATTGGATCCCACCCTTCTTCATTTAGTAGATGTAGTATGGCTCGTAGTCGTAGGGATACAAATAATAGCCATAACCGTCGTCACCAAAGAACGCGTCGGTGCGTACATCTGACTTTGGCCGGCGGTAGACTTTGCCACCCAGCTTGTGCATGGCATTATCGACCGTCGTGGTCCAATCTTCCGAAACCTCGGCCAGGACCGCCGCTTGTCCAGCCTTCACGACGAATCCAGATTCGTAGAGGGCTTCTTCGTGTTCACTCGCTTTGACGGCATCTGCCGATAGGCCTATGGCGCCGCCTGTCGCCGCTCCAACACCCGCCGCTGCGCCCACGGCCACGTTTGCCGCGCCAGCAACGCCCGCAGCCACACCAATCGGCCCGGCCAAGGCACCCAACAGCGCTCCAACGCCGATACCGACTGCTGTGCGTACGCCTGGGTCGGTGCGCTTGGTCGCCACTTCGATATAGCCATTCTTATCGCGATGAATGACGGCAGCACCGTGTACGGTAATATCTCCATTGTTGTCAAGAGCCCACAGCTCGTGTAAACCAGTGCTCGCCTTGGCGTCATCGTCGAAGATTATCGCGATATAATTATCCATTTTCTAAAACCTCCTCTTAGTTTTTCGAGATAGCTTTCCGCTGTGCGGCTACTGCGCGGCTGAGTTTTTGCATTGCGATGCGGAGTCGATCGATAGCCGCTTGATTTTTTACTTTCAGCTCTTCATTGCTTGCCGCTGCGAGATCCTTAGTGCTGTGCGCCAGAGTCTCTAAGCTCGTGATCGCGTCGGTGACCAGTCTGCGATCATCGGCGTACATAGCTTCTACCACCGGCCTCAATGATAGCACCAGTTTTTTTGCTTCGCTGTGAACGTTTTCAAGGCTAGCGCGAATCGCCGCTTGATCGTGCGTTTTGTTATCTTCGAGCTTCTTGTGCAATGCCTGCGCGTCACTGCGCGCTTGGTCGACTGCGGACTTAACAGTAGTACTCATATCAGCTCCTCTTACATGCTGCTACATTTTGTCTTTTGCAATAACGGGATCGTAATCATAGGGTACAAAGAAAGGGTCCAGTCCTTGCCACTTGTCGCTTGCAATCTCGCTCTTCGGTCGACGATACAGCTTCGCACCCAGCCTACCTGCAAGTGAATCGAGTGGTGCATACGTCTGCTCATCGATGTCGGCGATGACCGCGTGTTGGCCACGCCTCACGAGCATGCCGCTCTCATCAAATGCCTGCTCGAGCGTATCGGCGTTTGAAGCATCGATGCCCAAGCCCGCTGCTCCGCCTGTTGCGGCACCCAAGACAGCACCTCGTGTCGCGCTCAGGGCAGAGCCGACTGGCCCAGCAAGCGCTCCAATCAATGCACCGATCAAGACGCCGATGGACGCCGCGATGAACGGATCGCCATCGGCTGTCTCAACGACTAATGAACCGTGAGCGTCTCGCAACACAACGCCGGCGCCGTGAACCGTGAGTTCCCTTGCGGCGTCGAGGCGCCAGAGTTCATGAAGCGCTCGCTGGGCGTTGTTACGGCTATCAAAGACAAGGGCTGCAACGTTTCTAATGGCAATGCGCTCCTAGTTGAAGGTCTTTGTCCGGGCGCCATGTCCTCTCTCTGCGGCGACTGCTTCACTGATGTGCTCCACCGCATCGTGTGCCGCTTTGAGCATATCGTCAGTTTCTTGCTTGTGGGCGGCAGCATTTTGGAGAGCAACAATCGTTGCTATGGACGTGGCTGCTTGTTTCAGGTGCTGCTTGCGTTCGGCCTCGTGGATGGCTATTGCTTCGTTGAGCTTTGTGTGCAAGTGCTTGGCAGCGGCCAAGACTTTTTTAAACAACTCCACCCTTGCAGCAGTCTCAGCTACTTTCATAGCTGCCTGTATGCTCTTGTGAAGTCCCTGCGCTTCGCCACGCAGATAGTCAAGACTGAGATCCTGTTGGGTTGCCATAACTCACCTCCATGTCAGCAAGGTAGCGTTCCGGCTTGAAGATGACACGAAGGAAATCTCAAGAGCCGATGAAAGTTTGAGTTTGAAGGTAACGAGGACGCGAATGCGGGACGACGTAAATCGGCTGTTTCCACTGGACCACTTCGCTAGCTAGAAATGTCCACCGAACAA
>JAFANK010000318.1 GCA_019232725.1 Vulcanimicrobiota bacterium
AACCACGAGCTGATCAGATCCGCGTTGGCGGGGACGCTCACGCAACAAGGCTCAGCCGCAAAAGCGCCGCGAGCCGGGAAGCGCCACGAGACGAACGCTCGTCTTGTTTCGCACGAAAACACAACCGTGGCGGCAAGTTCGCCCGCGCCTGCACCTCCCGCGCCCGCCGGACAAAGTTCACCGCCGGCTGCAGCTCCCCCGAGTGCGGGCCAACCAATACCCGGTGCAAAGTCGGCAAGCGAGCTGTGCTTCAACTACAACACCGGTCGCATGATTCCGTGCGCCGGTCCGTATGCCACCGGCCCTCCGCAACCGAGGCTGCAGAACCCGTTCTTCAATCCGTGCGGCGGCTGGAGGCAAATGCTGGTCAGTTACGCAGGTGCGACCAATTGCGTTCTGCCGCCGGGAGACATTGAGGTCGGCGGACTCTATGGGGCGACATGGATCCCGGCGAGTACCGAGCTTACGTTTAATGGTATCACCGCAAGCACCAGTACAGCAGCGACCACTGGTAATTACCCGGGTGGATATATAAAAACTGGCTTGCCGGGCCGTTTTGAGCTAGGGTACTTGCCGCCACAAACCCAGACGATCTGGGGCTACAACGGTAACGTCAACAAGGGCGGCGCCACGAACATGAAGTTCGTGATAAAGAATCTCTTCGCTTTTTATAACGACTGGCCATGGAAAAATGCACAGTTCATAGACGCTTGGTTTGTCACCTACATACCACCGACAGGCTCTGAGGCATGGCGTGGCATCGGTCCGAGCTACGCGGTCAATACGTCGACCACCGTCGCTGCTACGTTGAGCCCGAGCGGCAAGGGGCGCATCCTTGTCAACCTCACCACGCCATTTACGAATTCGGTTATATCGTCGACCCCCGGCTCGTGCGCGACCTGCACCGGGCATGTTACGCGAGGGTGGGGCGGCGCATTGATAGGCACCATGATTTGGATACACCACAGCTGGAGACTGAATACCTCACTCGTGTGGGCCACGCCAGCCAACAAGTGGGCGCTGAACATCAACCCGAACTATCTGATCTCCCGTCGCCTGGTGATCGGAGCCAATTACGGCGGCTCAGGCATTGTCGCGGATCAAGATCAAAGCATAAACGCCGTCCCGCTCTCAACCCACTTCACGACCAACCCGCGGTTCTTGAATTTGGGCATCTACTATATGCTCGGCCCGACCTACGAGCCGTTTACGAACATACCCAAGACCGGGTTACCCGGAGACTAGAACAAACCGGCTGTCCGCATCGAGCCCGGGAGGCCATCGCTTCCCGGCTTTTTCACAAGAATCGGATTTTACCCGACTCGACGCTGTAATATGCGCCGACGATCTTCAACGTGCCGGCGTCGACCAAACTGGAAAGCACTTCGCTGCGCAGCAGCTGCTGCACGGACATCCGCACGTTCTGCAGTGTGACGTTTTCCAAGCGATCGCCGGACGTCTCTTTTGCATGCGCAACTGCCGGCGCTATCAGCGAGGCGAGCTCCTGTATGTCGCCTGGAAAGGTCTTACCCAATCCAGCATCTATTGCGGACTGCACTGCGCGGCATTGCGAATGACCCATGACGACGATCAGTGGACATTTGAACACGGCGGCTGCAAACTCCAAGCTCGCCCGCTCGCTCATCGTCACGACGTTGCCTGCCTGGCGAACTACATAAATATCCCCGAGATCTTGGTTGAAAATAATCTCTGGCGCTACGCGCGAGTCGGAACAGGTGAGTACCGAAGCCATGGGCGGCCGCGCATTTGCCTGCGCCAGTCGATCGAAGGATCTGATCTCCCGCGCTTCATCGACTAACTTGACAAACTCCTCGTGACCGGTCTTGAGTCGTGCCAGCGCGTCATCCGCTGACGATGTGCTACTCGCCACCTATGCGCGCCACGGATTTGTTCCCCTCTCCGCTCCTACCGATGCACGACGTGTGAGATAAGCGTGCCGTTGACATACCGATCGATCTCATCGGTTACCGTCCGTTGGCAAACCCATGACCCGTTTACTTTGACCCATGTGTCCGTTGAGAGGATGATCAGGGTGTGGGCCCTCTGGGCAACGCCTGGGCCTATGGTCGTCGATTTAAATTCCTGCTCGACCGTCACCGTATCGCCGTTGGCGGTGACGGAGAGCAACCTCGTTCCACCCGGTCTGCCCGCGTGCGGCAAGGCGTCTATTTGCGATATCATCTCGTCGGCGTTTTGCGTACTCCCATCAACATCGACACTGACAAAATCGGGCGCTAGCAAAGCGCGCATGGCGCTCGCATCTCGTGCGGCCATTGCCGACTCCAAAGCCGCATAACGGCCTTCGAGCTCCGACTTCAGCGCGCTGTTGTCATCGGCTCTTGCGATGTTTGCAACGGCCATCATCGTGAGAACAAGAAAGATTCGTCTCAACGCTTTCATAGCAGTGCGAATACGGGAGTTACACGCTTCATTCCCGCAATCCGGACATAGCAAATCGATGCGATCCGCTCGTCGACGCTTCAGGCCCGTGCGATACCGGTGACGCTTGTGCGGCCGGTAAGTTGATCGACGATCTTGCGAAGCGATTCGTTTTCCGCGCGGCGTTGCTCTGATTCCAGGTGGTCGAACGCTGCGCTCGCGCCAACGCAGAGCGTGTTGAGCGACCGAAGCTCGTCTGGGTCGAAGGCCTCGCCACTCGTGTGGGGGCCGAGGAGGACAATGGCCGCGAGCTGGCTGCGGATGACGACCGGGATTGCGATGATGGGTGCGCCGGCGGACTGTGGACAATGCGCCATCGCGGGCCAATACAAATCGTGCAACGAGAGCACTTCTCTGCTCGCCCGCAAGCGTGCAAGCAAGAGATCGTCGCTCGGCAGCTCTGCCAAACACTGTTCGGACCAGCCGATGGAAAAGACCCGGCGAAAGCTCTCGTCTTCCGTGCGCATGAACACGGCCCCAGAGGTCAATTCAAACGCGTGCACCGGCTCTGCGGTCAAAAGCTCTGCTGCAGACGACAGAGACGCGGCATGGGGGAGCGCCGAGGCTGCAAGCGCCAGACGACGTTCTGCTAAATGGCGCCGGCGGAACAAGACGCCGTCGATGAAGAGATCAATGCGACGGTGCACCGTTTTGAACCAAAATCCCACGGCCACAGCCGCCCCGATTTCGGCGACGCTGCCCAGCTGGGCTGCAGACATCTTCTCGGTGAAAAACCAATCAATGAACGCAAAAGCCGCTACCACAAGCGAGGTGAGCGTCGCGTACACGATCGCGCGGCTGACCGCGAACCGCACGTC
>JAFANK010000021.1 GCA_019232725.1 Vulcanimicrobiota bacterium
AAACTTCTCGCCGGCGGTTGGGGACCGACGTCGCTTGCGCGCTTGGTCACGGTTGCGCTCGATCGCTCCGGCTGTTCGCATGCGGTGCTCATCGCGTCTCGGAACGAGGAGAGCCTCGCGTGCTCGCTGCTCGAGCATGTGCCTGGGGCCTTGCGCGATAACGGCAGCATTTCCATGATCTCCTCATTGACGGTGCCCCGCTGGCTCGGGGTTTTGGCACGCGTCAGCGCGCTAGTCACGCCCGACACGGGCGCCGCCCACGTCGCGGGCATGCAAGGCGTCGCAGTCGTCGATCTTTTCGACGAGGACGGTTTCGAGCGGCTGTCGCAACAATGGCATCCGTGGGCGGGCGCGTGGCGCTGCCTGCCAAAGCCGGCCTGGCGCGCGGGCCTCGAAACGTCGTTCGGCACGCAAGTCGGCGACGCCGTACGCGCGGTACGAAAAGCGTGACGCAGAAGATCCTCGCTGTCTGCACCGGTGGTGGTGCAGGCGACTTGCTCGCGGCATTGCCGGCGGTGGCGGCGCTGCACCGGCATTTCTCGACTCCGATCGATGTGCTCACGACGAGCTATGCGGCGCCGCTGGCACATGGGCAGCCCAGCGTGGGTGAAGTGCTGACCGATGACGGACGGTTGCCCTTGAGCGCGCTGGTCGAAAATCTGCGCGCGAGGTCGTACACGCATGCCATCATTTTTTGGTCGAATCCCCGCGTCGCTAAGGCGGTGCAGCTCGCTGGGATTCCACACCGCGTCGGGCAATCGCGACGACTCTATTCCTTCAGATATACGGTGCGCGTCCCCGTGCGCAGCGAGACCGGCGATACCCATAGCCACTGGTCAGATATTCAGATGGACTATGCCCGCGCGCTCGGGGCCCAGCCGCAACCACAGGACTTTCGCATTGTCATCGGGGTCACGCCCGAGGATGAGGCAGAAGCCGCACGTCTCATCGAAGAGACCGTAGGTGATGAACCATTTTTGATCTTCCACGCGGCGCGTGGCATCACGGCGCATGCACCGCACTGGCCAAGCGGGCATTTCGCGACGATCGGCGACGCGCTCGCAACAGCCTTTCAATGCACCGTGCTCTTGACCGGTGGGAGCAACGAAGCAGTATTGGTCGCAAAAACTGCCGATCAGATGACGACCCGCGTCTTCAACGTCGCCGGCAAGACCACGCTGCGCGGCTTCGCCGCGCTGGCACGCCGCGCGCGTGTGGTCGTCGCCCTCGATTCCGGGCCGATGCACATTGCGGCAGCTGCCGGCGCACCGACCGTCGGCATCTTTGCGTTACGCACCGATCTGCCGCAGCGCTGGCGACCACTGGGTGACCACGTCGCCGTCGTCGGACCTGACTACCCGTGTCCCCCGCTGTGTCGCAAGGAGACGTGCCGGACGTTTGCATGTTACGCGGCGCTCGCTCCGGAGCGAGTCGTCGCAGCGGCACGCGAAGTGCTGGCGCCGACACCGCGTGAGGCGGCGTGAGCCAACTGAACAACCGCCGCCCGCTCATCACGGTCCAGCTCTGCACGTACAACCGCCGCAACCTGCTCGGGCGCGTGCTGGCTGCGCTTTTCCATCAAAATCTCGGGCCGGACGACTACGAAATCGTGCTGGTCGACGACGGTTCGAACGACGGCACGTATGAAGAGGTGTTACAGCAGCTGCGGCCGCCGTGCGCGTTCTACTTGGTGCGCCAGCGCAACGCCGGTCTCGCGCGTGGCCGCAACGTGGGGATCGAACGCGCGCGAGGCGAGTTCATCTTATTCATGGATGACGACGTGCTCGCGACCCCAGATCTGCTCGCTGCGCACATCCGCTTGCATCGTATTGTACCCGACGCCATCTGCCGCGGCGTGGCGATTAACGTCGAATCCTTCGACACGTTGCCGGCACCGAGCTATTCGCTTCGCAATTACTCGGGGGCGTACTTCTGGACGACCAATGTGTCCGTGCCGATGTCGCTCATCGAGCGAGCAGGCCGTTTCGACGAGCGCTTTTGCGAATATGGGTGGGAAGATCTCGAGCTCGGCTTTCGTTTGCGCAGCATGGGCGTGCCTTCGGTCCTCACCCGCGATGCGGTCGTCTATCATTATAAGCCCAAGCTCCAGCCCGGGCAGTTCGACCGGATGGCGCGCCAAGCGCGCGCGCAAGCGCGAACCGCAAAGATCTTCTTCGAAAAGCATCCGCACTGGCGTATCGCGCTGGCCACGGGTCAAGTCGCGCCGATGCTGTTTTGGAGCCGCATCGCCCGCCACAGCGGATGGCCCCGTCTGCTGCAGTGCATCGCGGGCCCAAGCCTCCCCCAAAACGGCTTTCCCCTGGGTCTCCGGCGCTGGGCCGCAACGCGCTTCGCCCGCAGTGCGTATTACGCAGAGCTCGCCGGAGAAAATCTTTAGATGGCCGAGCGTGCAAATGGCGCTGCCTACGACCGCATCGTCCTCATCCGGACGGATCGGGTCGGCGACCTTGTGCTTTCGACACCGGCCATCGCCTCGTTCCGGCGGTCGTGGCCAAAGGCCAAGATCACAGCAGTCGTCACGGGATACACTGAACCCGTGTTGCGGCACAACCCCGACGTGGATGAGATCGTGTTACTGCCGCACCGTTCACCGCTTGCCGCGATCGCACAAGTCACGCGGCTTGGGCGTGAAGCGGACATCGCGGTCGGGCTCGCGCCACGCACGGACGACATCTTCCTCGCCGGCGTCTCCAACGCGAAGACGCGCATCGGCTACGTCTACCGGCGCCGTTACCTGAGCAGGGCACTCGCGCAGCTCACGCTCACCGATTGGTGTCTTTCGGAAGCGGATCCCGAGTTGGCTGATCGCCATCCGGAAAATCCGGTGCTCCATGAAGTGCATCAAGTGCTCGCGCTCGTGCATCTGGCTGGTGGCCAAGCCGTGACTGAAGAGCTGCGGCTCGGTTTGGGCGCAGACGATGTCGCTTGGGCGCGCGGCAATGCGCCAAGCGGAGCGATCGTGTTCTCGCTCGCACCGCGCTGGCTCGCACCCAATTTTGGCGCCAACGCTGTCGAACAGCTCATCGTCAAGCTGGCGCAAGAGAACGAGAATGTCATCGTGACGTTTGGTCCAGACACCGCCCACGACGCGCAGCAGATACGGGAAAGCATCGCCGCTGCCAACGTGACCTGGCTCGGCAGTCTGCCGCTCTTGCACTGGGCCGCCGTCTTGGCGCAATCATCCGCGGTGGTCACGGTCGATACGGGTGCCACGCACGTGGCGGCCGCGCTCAAGGTGCCGGTCGTCGTTGTGTTCGAACGCGAATAC
>JAFANK010000059.1 GCA_019232725.1 Vulcanimicrobiota bacterium
CGCCGAAGATAGCGCCAGGAATCGTGACGACGTCGTAGCGCTCGAGCAGATGGTCGGCCGCCGCCTCTGAGTTGCTCCAGGCTTCAGGCAGCGCAGCCAGGCTATAAAACGATCCCTGCGGTTCGATGATGCGCAGCCCGTTGCGCCCGGCGGCATCAAGCAACACTTGACGTTGCGCGACGTACCATGGGTGGTGCGCTCGTAAACGTTGCGGGTCGCGCAGAATTTCGAGCGCTACACGTTGCGCGAACTGGTTGACGTTGAGCATGATCAGCGAGTGCGCGCGAGTGACGGCGTCGACCACAGCGGTGGGTCCGAAGAAGAAGCCGAGGCGCAAACCGGTTAGCGCACAGCTTTTTGACAAGCTTTGTAGTCCGATCGAGTTAGGATAGTGATCGAGTAGCGACGGATACGGTTTACCGGTGAACGTCAGTTCGCGATAGACCTCATCCACGACGACGTAGATAGGCGGTCCTTTGCGCTCGATAAGGCCACGGGCGAGACGCCGGAGCTCGCGCTCATCCATGACTGCGGCAGTCGGGTTGCCCGGCGATCCGATGATGATGAGTTTTGTGTTCGGCGTGACTGCGTTGAGCAGGGCGTCCGCATGGAGCGCAAATCCGTCATGCGCCGAAAGAGGTACAGCTCGATGCGCTACGCCTTCAAGCTCGCAGCAGCGCGCATACGAGAGATATGCAGGATCGGTGATCAGGACGTGATCGCGGGCTGGCTCGCATAAAGCTTTGATGGCGAGGAAGATCCCCTCTTGCGAACCGTTGAGAACTGCCGCGTTAGATGGTGCCGCGTGGAAATGGCCGCCGTAGATGCGCGCCGCGGCCTCGCGCAATTCCGGCAGACCGCCTGGTGGCGCATACGGGGAGCCGTGGTCGCGCACCCATGTGAGCGCAGCTTCGAATGGCTCGATGTCGGGGTGCAACGTCGGCTGACCCATGCCGAGATCGATGGATGTGGGCCGGCGCCGATCGTGGATCGCACGGATGGCTGACGGCGCGATCGCCGCGAGCCGGGCGTTGCCGAGATCTGTCATGTCGCCAACCCGTGCTCGCGTAGCACCGCGTTCAGCGAAGTCTTGCGATCGGTTGATTCTGAGCGGCGTCCGACGATGAGCGCGCACGGCGTCGAGTACGTGCCAGCGGCAAATTGTTTGGGTTGCATACCGGGGATGACGACAGCCCGCTTCGGCACGCGCCCGCGCAGCATGTGCGCTTGGGAACCGGTGACGTCTACGATCGGTGTGGAAGCTGTGAGCACGACGCCCGCACCGAGCACCGCTTCACGCTCGACGATGACGCCTTCGACGATGATGCAGCGCGAGCCGATGAACGCGCCGTCCTCGACGATGACCGGCCGCGCACTGGGAGGTTCGAGCACGCCGCCGATGCCGACGCCACCTGAGATGTGCACGCCCGCGCCGATCTGCGCGCAGCTCCCGACGGTTGCCCATGTGTCGATCATGCTGCCCTCGTCGACGTGCGCGCCGATATTGACGAACGCGGGCATGAGGATGACGCCGGGCGCGAGATAGCTGCCGTAACGGGCCACGCCAGGAGGCACGACCCGCACGCCCGTGCCGCGCCACGACGTTTTCGCCGGTATCTTATCCCAAAAGTGCAGTGGTCCGGCTTCCATCGGACCTGCCTCTCGCATGGCGAAATACAGCAGGATCGCCTGCTGCAGCCAGTCGTGCACGATCCATGCGTTGCCATCGAACTCCGCAACGCGCAGCTGGCCGCTATCAAGGCCGGCGATGACTTGTTCGACGCCAGCTCGGACATCGTCGTGCGCCAGGCGATCTCGTTCGGTGAACGCTGACCGCACTAGCAACTCCAGCGTCATCACATCGTACGCCATCGCCGCCTGGTTCGCGCGTTGTCGCAACGACACCCTCAACACTGTCATTGACCATCGTGTGCACCGGCGTGAAACCAAGATGAATAGAGTATCGAAAGGCGCAACGACGTGGAGAAAAACGGCCGTCCCTTGAACTGGCGCGAGGTTCAGCGGTTTTACGATGCCGGCAACGATCGCGATGCCTGCATAGCGCAGTTCAAATTCAGCATTTCCATGTGGTACAAGGCAATCACTGAGGGTAAGCTCCGCGCTAAGGTTCACAGAATTCAATCCTG
>JAFANK010000095.1 GCA_019232725.1 Vulcanimicrobiota bacterium
GTGGGTCATCGCTCACGCCCTCGTCGAGCATGAGTTGTTCGCAATACAGCGCCCAGCCCTCGCAGAACACCGTGTTCCACAAGAGCTTGCGCACCGCGGAGTCGACGGCGCTCGCGTGCACGAGTTGCAGATGATGTCCGGGGTAGCCCTCATGGACGTTCGTCAACAGCATCCCGTATCGGTTATGGCCGAACATCTGCTGCGCGCGCTGCTCGGCGCTCAAGTGCTCGTTGAGCGGCGTGACGTAATACAAGCCGTCTTGGCGCGGTGCAAAACCGCCAGCCGGCATGTAGGCGGCATACGGGATCGTCGGTCGCATGAAGGCCGGCGTCTCGACCACCTGCAGCGATTCGCCGCCCGGGATCGACGCGAGCTTGTGGTCGCGGACAAATGCTTTTGCGCTATCCACGCCGGAGCGGTACTCGTCGAGTAGCGCATGTTCGTCAGGAAGATTGCGACGTGCATCGTCGATGATCTCGCCCCAGGACTTGTGCGGGTCGACAAGGCGCCCGGCGTCTGCGAGCTGTGCTTGCGTGCTGCGCACCGCGTTTTGGCCGAAAGCGAGTAGCCCGTCGGCGTCGAGCTTGAGCATGTGCTCGCGTTCGAGCTTGAAATCGAAGAGCGACCTGCCGATGGCAAACGGCATGCCGTCAGCAGTAAAGTCGTCTGCGAGAAAACGCCCGTACGCTTCGGAGGCCGTCACGGCCGCATCGAGCGCAGGGGCAAGCGCATCGTGCTCGCGTGCGAGCGGTGCGACGGTCTGGTGCAGGAAATCGATCGCCCCTTGCGTCTCCTCGATAGCGATCTCGCGCCAGATCGCGGGCGAGCGTGTCAGGTTGGCGCGCCCGGCCTGTAGGATCGCCGGGATCTTCGCGAGGCGGCTGCGCAGCGAGGGCAGACGATCGTGCAAGGGTGCGAAGTCACGCGCGAGGAGCGAGTAGACGCCTTCGATCGCGACGCTGGGATACAGCGACGGGCTGTGTTTATGGAGCTCGAGCTCATCTGCTTGGCGCAATTGCACTTCAAAGCGCGAGACGAGCATATGCCAATCGATGCGGTCGTCGGCGGACAGCGCATCAGGCTGCCAGCGTCGCAGTGTCTCGAGATACCCTGCGGCGCGTGCGCGAGCGGCGGCAAAACCATCCGCTGTGACGTCGGGGTACTCCGCGTCATAATCGTGGATGCCGGCCCAGGTCGCGTCCAGGGGTTCGTGCTTGAGCACGTCATCGATGATGCCGCGAGCGATCTGCGAAAAACTGGTCATGTCTGTCCCTCAAGCCGGGGCTTGTAAAAAGTGAGCTTCGCCCCCTTGTCATCGAACATATGTTCGATTATACTAACAGTCCACCGTCACCCCCGAGGAAGAGCACATGTCCGTCGCCGCCCTCGAGACCTTGCTCGAACGCCGATTCCATGCCGCGACGGTGCACGCCAAAGCTGCTCCGCCGCGCGGGGGCTGGAGCACCGGCATCACAGACGTCGACCGGGCACTGGGGCCCATCGGCGTGCCGCATGGCCGCATCACCGAACTCTTCGGCGAGACCTCATCGGGAAGGACGACGATCGCCTATGCGCTGCTCGCCGCCTGTACGGCGCGCGGCGACATCGGCGCATATGTCGATCCCGACAACGCACTGTTCGCTCCAGCAGCGGGGAGCGCCGGCATCGATCTGAAGCGGCTCATCGTCGTCCGGCCAAGCGAAGCATCGTCGCTGCGGCGAGCTGCCGATGCGCTCGTGCGCAGCGGCGCGTGTGCGGTGACCGTGCTCGATGGATGCAGCGCCGAGGTGCTCCAGCCGCATCACTATGCACGCCTAGCTGCGCAGGCAGAAAAAAACGGCACGTCGCTAGTCGTGCTGTCGCGCGGCGGCTGTCAATCGCTGGCATCGTTCGCATCGCTGCGCGTGCATCTTCGAGGACTGACACCGCTCTGGCAAGCCGGCAGTGATGGCGGCGTTCGGCTGCACGGTTATCGCATCGCGCTCGACGTCGCCAAATCCAAATTCGGTGCGCCGGGCAAAAGCGCGTCGTTCGACGTGCACTTCCCGGAAGTCGCCGGCAGTTGGTGGGTGCCGGCCTGCGCCGATGCGCCCGCAGCGATCACCGGATCAGCAACCGATGCATGCCGTGAATCCAGCGCCTGACGTCGCGCCGCGCATCGCGGCGCTGGTGATTCCAGATTTCCTCATCGAGGTCAGCTTGCGTGCGCATCCCTCGCTCGTGGGCCGGCCGGTCGCCGTCGCCGACGGGCTATCGCGGCGTGAGATCATCGCAGCAAATCGTGCCGCGCAGGGCGTGGCGTTGGGCATGACGCCGAAACAAGCGCGCGCAGCCTGTCCGGGGCTCGTCGTCATCGCGCGCGATGAGCAAAGAGAGCGCGCGGCGATGGCCGAGCTGCTCGACGCGCTGGAGAGCTGCAGCCCCGCGGTGGAAGCGATCCGGCCGGGCACGTGCTGTTTCGATATCCGCGCGCTGCCGGGCGGCGAAACGCGCGCGCTCGGGGCAGCGGTCGCCTTGGCGAGTGCGCTCGGTTTGCGAGCATCGGCTGCGGTGGCCGATGACAAGTTCAGCGCGCACTGCGCTGCACTCACGGGTGGGGGGTGCAGTGTCGTGGCACCCGGCGGCAGCGCCGCATTTTTGGCACCGTTGCCGGTGTCACTGCTCCCGCTCGCGCCGGGCGATGCCGAACGGTTCGAACTGCTCGGGTTGCGCGTGCTCGGCCAGATCGCGGCCTTGCCTGCTGCGCCCTTGGCGGCACGTTTCGGGGAACGCGCACGCGCCTATACGGTGTTCGCGCGCGGTGAAGATCGTGAGCCGTTGCGCCCGCGGCGTATGGCGACGGTCTATGAAGAACGTTTCGCCTTCGACACGTCAGTCGACCGGCTCGAGCCGCTCTTTTTCGCCACGCGCGGATGCATCGCGGGCGTCGCAGAGCGTCTCGCCGCAGCGGCGCAGACGACCGACCGGGTCGATCTCGTGCTCGTGCTCGACGCGACGAACAGCTTGACACCCTCACCGTCGGTCGTGGACATCCGCGTCGATCTTGCGCAGCCGACCGCATCCGGCGCGATCATGTTCGAGCTCGCCCGCGTGGCGCTCGAGGCGCGAGAACAACTGGGGCTTGTGGAAGCGATCATCGTGCGCAGCGCGCCGTGCGGAGAGCCGCCGCCACAGCTGGGTCTTTTCGACGGCTCTGCGGGCTCGCGTCACACGGCGCTTGCCGCAGCCATCGCTCGTCTCAATGCCGCGCTTGCCACCGGCGAGGTCGTGACGCTGACGTCGCATCCAGAGCGTTCGCGTGTACCCGAGCGCATGCAATCCTGCCTCCCTATCACCTCACCGCGACAGTTGGAGCAGACACGCCGGTCACCCCCGCGGTCAAGACCGGCGCCCTCGACGCGCACGCGCACGACCGCACCGCCCCTGCGCGAGCGCGAGGTGGTGTGGGCGCCCGCATTGCGGCTGCTCGACCCGCCGCGACCGATGCGCGCGCCGGCAGCACAGACGGAGCGCGCGGGCCCGTTCCGGCTCAGCGAAGGGTGGTGGGAACAGCCGGTCGAGCGCGATTATTATCAGATGACCGATCGTAGCGGTGCGCTCGTCCTCGCGTTCTTCGACGTACGCGAGGGTGGATGGTACGTGCACGGCGTCTTCGACTGATAGCATCGTCACGGCGATGAACGGACGCTACGCAGAGCTACACGCACATTCCAATTTCACACTCCTCGATGGCGGCTCGCACCCGGAAGAACTGATCGCGGGCGCTCTGGCGCACGAGCTGGCGGCGATCGCCATCACCGACCGCGACGGGCTCTACGGCGCGGTGCGTTTCGCGCAGGCTGGCCGCGAATGCGATATGCCGGCCATCATCGGCGCGGAGCTGACGCTGGAAGATGACAGTCATCTCGTCGTGCTGGTGGAGAACGCGCGCGGGTATGCAAACGTGTCGCGGCTCATCAGCCGGGCGCGGCTCGGCTCGCCTCGCGGCAAACCCCAGACCAGCTACGAGTTGTTGAGCGGACATGCTCGTGGTCTTGTGGCCTTGTCGGGTTGCCACCATGGCGCAATCCCGAAGCTGCTGGAGCGCGGCGACTTCCGTGGCGCCTGTGTTATGGCTGCACGCTTGCGCGATATCTTCGGCTGGGGAGCGCTCTGGATCGAGTTGCAGCGCCACTTCGAACCGGATGACGGTCCGCGCATCCGCGCCCTCGACGCGGTCGCGCGCGAGCTGGAGCTCGGCATGGTCGTCACCGGCGGCGTGCATTACGTCAGTCCGGATCATCGCGAACTCGCGGACGTGCTGACCTGTATCCGCCTGGGGACGACGCTCGAACACGCCGGCACGCAGTTGCGCCCGAACGGCGAGTATTATCTGCGCAGCCCGGCAGCGATGGCGCAGCTCTTCCCCGAGCATCCGCGCGCGATCGCCAACAGCGTCGCGCTCGCCGAGCGCTGCACGTTCCGCTTGCGCAAACTGGAGAACGAGTTCCCTGACTTCCCCCTGCCGCCCGGTGAGACGTCGTTCTCGTATCTCTATAGGCTCGTGCATGAGGGCGTCCAGCAACGCTATCGGCCCGTGACTTCCGAGGTCAGCCGGCAGATCGCCCACGAGCTCTCGGTCATCGAGAAGCTCGATCTCGCCGGATATTTCCTCATCGTCTGGGATCTCGTACGCTTTGCGCGCGAACGTGGGATCTTGGTGCAAGGCCGAGGGTCGGCCGCAAACTCAGCGGTGTGCTATGCGCTCGGCATCACGAGCGTCGACCCCGTGGGCCTCAAGCTGCTGTTCGAGCGGTTTTTGTCGGAAGAACGTGATGAGCCGCCGGATATCGATCTCGACACGCCGTCAGGCGACGAGCGCGAGCAGATCATCCAGTACATCTACCAGCGCTACGGTCGCGACCATGCCGGCATGGTGGCCGAAGTGATCAGCTATCGTGCGCGCAGCGCCGTGCGTGACATCGGCAAAGCGCTTGGCTTGTCATTGGATCAGGTCGACGCACTTGCCAAATCGTTGGATACGCATGCAGCCAGTGGGGTTGGCGATGAGGTCGAGGGCGTACAGCCGAGCGCGCCTCCCGAGCCGGAAGCTTCGACACCATTGCACGAGCAGTTGCAGGTCACCAAACACGGCGAGCATCTCCCATTGACCGCAACAGATGTCGAGAACGCGGTGGCGGCATTGCCCCAAGCGCTCCGGGTGGACTTGCGCGGCGATGTCGCCGCGCGGCTCTATGCGTTGTGCCGGCGCATCGACGGATTTCCCCGCCACCTGAGCCAGCACGTGGGCGGCATGGTCATCACGCGGTCGCCGCTCATCGAGATCGCACCACTCGAGCCGGCGGCGATGGCAGACCGGACGATCCTGTGCTGGGACAAAGACGATTGCGCGACGCTGGGGCTCATCAAGATCGACATCTTAGGCTTGGGAATGCTCGATGCCATCGAGCTTGCGCTCGCAGATATCGGGCGCAGCCGCGGCACGCAGATCGACATCACCGATCTGCGGGCATGTGACGATCCGCAGATCTACGACATGCTCTGCGAGGCCGACACGGTCGGCTTGTTCCAGGTGGAGTCACGCGCGCAGATGGCGACGCTGCCGCGCTTGCGCCCGCGGTGCTTCTATGACGTCGTGGTGCAGGTTGCGATCATCCGTCCTGGTCCCATCCAAGGCGATATGGTGCATCCGTACATCCGCCGGCGCCGCGGGCTCGAACCCGTCACCTATCCGCACCCGAGTTTGCGGCCGGTGCTGGAGCGCACGCTGGGCGTGCCGCTGTTCCAAGAGCAAGGCATGCGTCTGGCGGTGGAGGCTGCTGGATTCACCCCAGGACAAGCCGATGAGCTGCGCAGAGCGATGGGGCATAAGCGATCGCGAGAGAAGATGGCAAAGCTGCACGGCCGTTTGCGCGACGGGATGCGGCGCAACGGCATTGCGGCCGACATCGCCGACCGGCTGTTCCACATGCTGAGCGCGTTTGCCGACTACGGATTTCCCGAATCCCATGCTGCTTCGTTCGCACTGATCGTGTATCTCTCTGCGTATCTCAAACGTTACTATGCCCCCGAGTTCTATGCGGCGCTGCTCAACGCGCAGCCGATGGGCTTTTACTCGCCGGCGACGCTCATCGGCGATGCACGGCGGCACAACGTCTGCATCCTTGCGCCGGACGTCAACGCATCGCGCTTTGCCTGCACGGTTGAGCCGATGCCCGAGGCTCGCCGGCCCGCGCCGGACGGCGCGGCTGTCGTGACCCATGCATGGGAGCATCCGGTCGCGTTGCGCATCGGTCTGTCGCAGGTGCGCGGCATCGGCGACAAGCATAAGGCGATGCTCGATGCGGAGCGCGAGCGTGGTCCGTATCGGGATCTTCGCGACTTCGTGATGCGCACGCGCTTGCCCAAGGACGTCCTCGAGTCGCTAGCGTCGGTCGGCGCATTCGGGTGTTTTGATTGTTCGCGTCGCAGCGCGTTCTGGGATGTGCAGCGTTTGAGCGGTCTGGGCAGCGCCGGCGAGCTCGAACGGCAGATGACGGTCGACGAACCGCAGGTCGCCCTGCCGCCGATGCGCGCGCGGGAAGAAGCCGCGGCCGATTATCGTGGCCTGGGCCTGTCCACGCGCTATCAGATCATGGAGTTCTATCGTCCGCAACTCGACGCGCTGCGCGTGCGCCGTGCGTGCGACTTACCCGCTCTGCCGAACAGACTGGTCCTCAAAGTGGCCGGTATCGTGACAACTCGGCAGCGTCCTGGCACGGCGAAGGGGTTCGTGTTCACGACGATGGAGGATGAGACCGGTCTGGTCAACGTCATCATCCGTCCGGACGTCTACCAGCGCTATCGTCCGATCGCGCGCGACGAACCGACGGTGGTGGTCGAGGGTGTGCTGCAACGCCAGGACGGCCACGTCAACGTCTTGGCACGCCGCTTTTGGAAGCTCGATAGCGACGGTTTGGCGCACGGCCTTCCCGCGCGAGATTTTCATTGACGAAGCCTAGTAGGGCTTGCGTCCGGCCGTCCTGAACAGCGACCGCTCACCCACACGACACGCACAAGGAAAGTGGATCGCACGTGAACGCAAAAGCTGCGCCGGACGGCGTCGCCTTCGATGATATCCAGGTCGAGCGACCGCAACTCGATGCCGTCGCGACCGCCTACCGCGAGCTGCATGCAGGCTGGGAAAAAGCAAGTGATGCAGCGGAGCGCGTGGCCGTCTTCCGTGATTGGGATGCGCTGCGGCGGCGCGTGAGCAGCTGGTCCGCCTACACGCGGCTGCGTTTTGACCAAGACACCTCCGATGCCGATCGCAAAGCCGAGATCGACTATCTCGATGACATCGCACCGAAGCTAGCAAGGCTCGAGACCGATTTTCAGCGGACGCTGCTTGCAAGCGCGCATCGGTCAGATCTCGAGCGTGCGCTCGGCGCGCACGTGCTCAAGTTGTGGGAAGCCGATGTCGCCACGTTCGCGCAGGAGATCGAATCCGATCTCACCCGCGAATCCAACTTGGAGACGACCTATACCGAACTGATCGCGGGGGCGAACCTTGCGATCGACGGCGAGCACGTGAACCTCGCTGGTCTTGAACCATATCTGCAGAAGCCCGACCGCGAAGCGCGGCACCAGGCGCAGCTCGTGCGCGATGCCTTCTTCACCGCGAACGGAGCTGAGCTCGACCGCATCTACGACGAGCTCGTCCGGTTGCGGCACACGATGGCACGCGCTTTAGGCTTTGATGATTTCATCGGCCTCGGCTACAAGCGCATGCATCGCATCGACTACGATCGGGCGGATGTCGAACGCTATCGCGATCAGGTCGCTCGTGACATCGTGCCGATCGCGGCGCAGATCATCGAACGGCGGCGGGCGGCGCTTGGGATCGATCAAGCGATGTTCTGGGACGAACCCATGGCAGATGCCGGCGCTAATCCGGCGCCGCAAGGTGACGCCGAGTGGATCGTCGCCCAAGGCGCGGCCGCGTTGTCCAAAGTGCATCCCGAGATCGGCGGGCTGTTCCGGATGATGGTGGATCGCGGCCTAGTCGATCTACGCAATCGCGAACATAAGGCGGGCGGCGGCTACTGCACGAGCTTTCCCGATTACGGCGTCCCCTATGTGTTCGCCAATTTCAACGGCACGCATGGCGACGTGCATGTGCTCGTGCATGAGATGGGTCACGCCTTTCAGGATTGGCAGAGCCGGTATCTCCCGGCACTCGACTACTTGACGCCGACCATGGAGACTGCGGAGATCCACTCCATGAGCATGGAGTATCTGGCAGCGCCGCACATGGAGGCGTTTTTCGGGTCCGATGCCGAGCGCTATCGTCATCAGCATCTGGAGGACGCACTGCTCTTCTTGCCCTACGGCGTTGCCGTCGACCACTTCCAGCATCTGGTCTATGCTGCGCCCGAGAGCGGCCCCGCCGAGCGGCATGCGATGTGGCAGCGCATGGAAGCGCGGTATCTGCCATGGCGGCGCTATGGCGACTTGGCCTACTTCGCCCGCGGTGGCCTCTGGCAGGCCAAGCCCCACATCTATCAGGCGCCGTTCTATTACATCGACTACACGCTCGCGCTGTGCTGTGCGCTGCAATTCTGGGCGCGCTCGCGCCGCGAGTACCAGCGTGCGGTGGACGACTACATCGCTTTGTGCCGTCGCGGTGGGCAAGCAGCCTTCTTGGATCTCGTGCGTTCGGCCAACTTGGCCTCGCCATTCGATGGCACGGCCCTTGAGCGGGTGGTCGAGGAAGCGCGCAGCGCTCTTTCGCTGGCCTAGAAGACCGCAGACCCCAAACCGTTAGCGGTTAATTAAGTTGACACTTACGTAAGCATTTGCTAACCTAAAGGGCATGGATGCAGCCCTCCGTGCCATCGCTTTGGACCGCCGTCGTGACATCCTGAGCCTCGTCGCGACACAAGAGCTGTCGGCGGGTGCGATCGCAGCACATTTCGATGTGACGCGCCCTGCGATCTCGCAGCATTTGAGCGTGCTCAAGGATGCAGGCCTCGTCGCGGAGCGCCGCGAGGGCACGAGACGGCTGTACTCGGCGCGGCCACAAGGTCTTGCGCAGCTGCGCGCGTTTCTGGAAACGTTTTGGGACGCGCGGTTGCGCCGGCTACAACGAGCAGCAGAAGCTAGCGAAAGGAGCACTCGCCATGCCATCCGTCGGAACAGACGCCGTCGTCCAAGAGATCAAGATCAACGCAAAACCTGAAACGGTCTTCGCCTTTCTCGTCGATCCGGCCAAAGTGCGGCGCTGGATGAGCATCGGCGGCGATTGGCAGCCCGCGCCCGGCAAGCCATACCGCTTGGAGATGACAGGAGAAGACGTCGCCGTCGGCACGTTTGTGGAGGTCGACCCGCCGAGACGCCTTGTGCTGACCTGGGGATGGGAAGGGGAAGACGCCGTTACCAAGCCCGGCTCCAGCACGGTGGAATTCACATTGGAACCGGACGGCGCGGGGACGATCCTCCATTTCGTACATCGCGATCTGCCGACGCCGGAAAGCGTGAGCCAGCACGCGCATGGCTGGGAATATTTCCTCGGCCGGCTGCAAATCGCGGCCGCTGGTGGGGATCCTGGTCCCGACAAGTTCCAGGACTAAAACGTTCGACGAAAACGGCGCCTAACGATCGCGCGGCTTGCGTAGCTCAGGGTCGAACTGCGCCCTGTGGTCGATCATCGTGCGCTCGTGTTCGCGCGAGCTGGCGTAGTGCGCTTTTTCTTCGTCCGAGAGCTTACGATGCATCAGTTCGTTTGTGCTGCCGCGCATAGCGCTGGCGTTGATGCCCCGCGTGACCGTGCTTGCGGCATTGATGATGAAGAGCAAGACCACGTAGCCGGCGGCGACCCCGGCCGCGACCCGCCACCCAAAATAGTGCCAGGCGAGGTAGACGACCACGGCCAGGATGACGAGCCGGATCACTGGGGTGACCTCATGCTAGAGGTATCGGCGCTTTAGCTTACGTGTGCGAGATAGCCCCCGTGAAAAGGTCGACGGTCACACGCGCCTTCGTCCCGGCTGGGACTTGCAAGAGCGTGATTTCGAGCGTGCCGTGGCGGTCAGAGAGCAGGCCGCTTGCCACGTATTGAGCGCTGCCGTCTGTCGCGAAGAGCAGCGGGGTCGACACGTCGATAGGACCGCCCGCAAGGCGCACCCCCGAAAAGCGCCGCTCCATGACGACCGCACCGAGCGCGGAATTCGGGTCGACGCTCGTCGGGCGGCCGACATAGCCGCGATACATCAATGGATCGGTGGCAAGCACGACGAGCGAGGCACCTTCATTGCGCTTGCCGTTTTGCGCCAAGCGCTCCAAGAGCGACACGTCGGCGGCAAGCGTTACGGCCGCAGCGGCCGGTGACCGCGCACTGACATAACTGCGATAGCTCGGCACCGCGATAGCGACTGCCAAAACGACAACAATTGCGGCCACGACGAGGACTTCCGTGAGGGTCGTGCCGCGCGCGCTCACGGCAAGATGCCGGAACCTCCGCGGTTGCCGTCAGACCACGAGTCGTTCTTGAACAGGTTAGCGGGGACGGGCGGACCCGATCCGGTCTCGGTATAGGCGTGGATGCGCAGATCGGTTGCGTATGCCGTTCCGACCTGGCCGCCCGGGTCGCCCGGGCTCGTGTCGGACAGCACGCTTGCATCGTCGACGACGCCGACGACTTCCGAGTACGGCGAGAGGGCGAATCTGCGAACAAGCGTCGTCACCGTTCTCGTGGCGAGCGTGCGGCCATGCGCGCTTAGCGTGGCCGTCGCGACGACTTGCAGCGGCGCCTCGCCGATAGCCGGGTTTTGTTG
>JAFANK010000117.1 GCA_019232725.1 Vulcanimicrobiota bacterium
GACGACTATCGCATCGGGTGCCCTTTACAGGTGTCATCGGTCTCGTGCTAAGCCATACTGAGGCACTTGCACGCATTCCAGCAAGGGCCGCTCGCCCCAGTACCGGATGGGTGTGACCCCGCTTACGTCATGTAAGGGCGCCACTTCGCGTGGCGCCCTTATCTGTCAATGCATCGCCATCGCGCTAAGATACCCTAGACACGCGCCAGCGGCCGTCGCTGCGGCGTTGACGCCATCGTTATCAAGCCACGCAACACCGCTCACGAGGGTGCCAGGCATTTCACAGCCGCGGTGACAGCGCGCATCTTGCACCCGGCCACACCCGGGGCAGCGCCATTGACCCTGCAGCGTCGCCCCGAGGACAGAATCGATGAGGCTGCCTGCCAATCCGGCTGCAGCGGTGACGCCAAGCCAAGCACCGATCGGCATGACCGCGCGCGCTGCCAAGCCCGCGATTCCGATAAGCATGCCGCCCACCGGTGCAGCGATCGTGCCCAGGAGCGTCACACCGCCGGACGTACCGGCTTCGACGCGTCGAAGGTCGGTGACACGCCGCGGTGCCGTTTGCGAAAATGCGCCGACCTCAGTGGACCATGTGTCCCCTGACGCAGCGGCAACGGCACAGATGGCGGCGGCGATCAACGGTCCAGCGCTGCGTGCATCGGCAGACGCGATGCCGGCAGCGATCGCACACAGCGTTGCGATGCCACCGTTTGCGATCACCTGATACGCATCGCGTGTTGCGCCCTTGGCAGCGATGCTCCGGGCGCGGTCAGCAGACCCGCTGCGCAGTCTCGCGAGTGCACTGCCTGCGACGAAGAAAATGACGATAGCCGCAGCCACCGCTATGCCGCCGAAGGCGAAGCTCAACGTCCCCACGAGCACCGCCGCCACGACACCCGACCACGTGAGTGCCCGCATCAAGCGTCCACACAGGCTGATCGCGCCTGCGATCAGCGCTCCGACAGCCAACCGTTCGAGCACGCTCACGCGCGACCCAGGAAGTACCGGCCGAGCGCCTCCACCATCGCGGCAAACGAGGCATCGGCAGGCACGATCTCCACGTGCAGCCCAGCGTCGCGCGCAGCCATGAGGGTGGCGGGACCGATGCATGCGAGCAACTTGCCCCGTAGATGGTCGAGCGCATTAGCTCCAAGGCCGTCCAGCAGTGCGCGCACGGCGCTGGGCGATGCGAGCGAGATGACGTCAGCGGCAGCAACGTGCGTTGCGAGGTCCGTCGGCCGTGCCTGCACGGTCGTGTAGGCGTCTGCTTTTTCGACGTCATATCCCGCGCCGCGCAGTTTGTGTTCGAGCACGGGGCTAGCGTCCCGAGCCGTCATCAGCAAGATCTGGTCACCCTTGCGCGCTGCGCGCACAAGTTCGTCTGCAATCGCGCTGGCCGATGCGCGCTCAGCCACGAGTTCAGCCTGCCTGCCCAGGTTTTCGCGAACAGCCCTCGCGGTCGCAGCGCCGACGGCTGCGATGCGTGGCGTTACGGAGAGCGGCAGGCGCCGGCGGCGCGCGAATGCTTCAACACCTGTCGCGCTCGTGAAGACAAGCCAGGCAAAGCGATCGGTGCGGTCGATCGTATCTTGCAGCGCTTGCTCGTGGGGCGGCGGTCCGATACGGATGAGCGGGCAGGCGTCGACCTGTGCACCTTGGGCTTGAAGAAGACGCACGAACTCGGCGCTCGAGCCGGATGCACCCGTCACGAGCACCCGAACGCCGTGCAGAAGATTACCCGTCCTTGCGCGTTCCGAGCAGTGGTGCTGTATGGGCGTCGAGCTGGCGCTGTAACCGGTCGCTGAACGCGTCCAGATCCAGCACCTCGAGGGCGAGCTGCATGTCGTCAGCCAAGGCCGCTTCGGCGACCGTTGCGCGCAGCTTCGTGACCGGTTCGTGGAGTAATTTGTTGATGATGGTGAGGCTAGCAGCGATCACCATCTCGCGTTGTCGCCGGTCGAGTTCCGGCAATCGGGCAAAGAGCCTACGTATTTCACCCGAACGGATCTCTTCTGCTTTGTCACGCAGTGACGCGATCATCGGCGCAACGCTTCGCGACCGATACCAGCGCAGATAATCCTCGACTTGCTCCTCGATGATGGCTTCTACCTTTGGGATCTCGGCGCGGCGCGCCTCGAGCGACCGGGCGACCACTTCTCGAAGATCCTCAAGCGTGTAGACCACCGTCCCAGCCCCCAGCGCGGCCGCGGCCGGCTCGATGTCGCGAGGCACGCCGATGTCGATGAGCAGCAACTTAAGGTGGGCGTTCGCGCGCGCGGTGAGCATTGCGGCGGTGATGAGGAACTGGCCGCTGCCGACTGCGCTGATGACGAGTTGGCTGCGCTCGAGCAGCTGCGGTAGGGAAGACAGCGGCAGCGCCTGTGCGCCGATCTGCTTGGCGAGCGCTTGCGCCTTGCGCAACGTGCGATTGACGATCGTGATAGATGCGGCGCCGCTTGCGTGCAGGTGTTTGGCCGCTGCGGTACCCATCTTGCCCGCGCCGACGACAACGCAGTGCGTCGCGCGCAAATCGCAGTGCGTCGAAGCGAGCTCGACCGCGGCCGCCCCGAGCGAGACGACGTCGCGCCCGATCCCCGTTTCCGTGCGCGCTCGTTTGCCCGTCTGCAATGCAGTGCGGAACAAGCGGCCGAGATGTGGTCCGATCGTCGCCGCCTCGTTGGCGATGCGCAGCGCCTCTTTCACCTGGTTCACGATCTGCGGCTCGCCGACGAGCATGGAGTCAAGGCCCGCTGCTACCCGGTACAGCTGCTGCACCGCTTCGCCGCCCAGCATCGTGTACAGGTATTTGTCGAAGTCCTCGACGCGCATGGCACGATAGGTCGTCAGGAATTCTTTGAGCTGCGCGATTCCCAACTCGTAGGTGTCGACATCGGCGTAGATCTCGAGGCGATTGCACGTCGACACGATGACGGATTCGCGCACGGCGCTGTATTCGCTCAATGCACGCAGCGCTTCGGCGATGCGCTGCGCCGGGACCGTATGACGATCCCGGACTTCAGGTGGCGCGGTTCGGTGGCTTAAGCCAAGCAGGACGACCGGCATATGTTCGTTCCGTTAGGTCCCTAGAACGGGCATCCCTCGTGCGACGTGGGACCAAGGTAGCGCTCGCGCCAAATTCACGAAACCTTCACACGAGCTCACGAAAGATGATGGGTCAAAAGCGACAGTTCCGACGCCAGATCGATCGTGCGTACCGCCACCCCCGCGTCGACCGAGAGATTCACTGGCGCGAAGTTGAGTAGTGCGCCGACGCCAGCTCGCACGAGGCGCTCCGCGACACGTTGCGCCACCGACGCAGGGACAGCGATGATACCGATACCGCAACCAAGTTCCGGTAGCACGGCTTCCAGTTCGGTCTCATCGCGTATCGTGACACCGTGCCACGTGCTCCCGACGAGTTGCGGGTCGCTGTCGAAGATCGCAGCGATATGGAACTTCTCCTCACGCAGCTCTAAGAACGTGCCGAGCGCATGCCCCAAATTGCCGAAGCCGACGATGGCAATGCGCCAATCACGATCCAAGCCAAGCACGCGCCCGAGTTTTTTGACGAGCACCGTGACGTCATAGCCCTGCCCTCGCCGGCCGAAGCTGCCGAGATACGACAAGTCTTTGCGGATTTGCGTTGAGGACATGCCACGCCCGATGCGCGCAGCCAGCTCCTGTGAGGTGAGCACCTTGTCCCCGGCACGCAGCGCATCCTCAAGACCGCGGTGGTAGAGGAACAATCGGGGAATGCTGATGACGAGGCTGCGTTCCGCGGTCCGTTCCGTGATTTGTTCCCGCGCTATCGGTCGGGCGGCCTTGAGCGCCCCCTTGCGCGGCGCTTTGCCATTGCGTTGCGCGCGCGACTTGGCACGCGGTCGGCGTGCTGGGCTCATGACGCCGTTGTGACCGCACCGCGGGAAGACAGCGCGGCGCGTACGGCATCGACGGTATCCTGGATGTCGGCAGTGCTATGTGCGGTGGAGATAAAGCCTACCTCGTAGGCAGAGGGTGCAAGCGCGACTCCCCGCTCGAGCAGTGCGTGGAAGAATTGTGCATACGCTTTGGCGTCGCTCTGCAACACCGTTGCGAGATCATGCACGTGCTCTTTTGTGAAGAACAAACCGAAGATGGAGCCGACGCGGTAGACGCAAAGCTGCGTCCGCAGATCCGCGATGACACGCTGTAACCCTTCCTGGAGGGCTGATCCTAGCGCTTCGAGTCGGTCGTACACACCCGGCGCGCGCAGCTCGCGCAGCTGTGCGGCGCCTGCAGCCATGGCGACCGGATTGCCCGAGAGGGTTCCCGCCTGATACACATCGCCGCTTGGCGCAAGACGGCGCATGATATCGGCGCGGCCACCAAACGCGCCGGCGGGCATGCCGGCGCCGATGATCTTGCCCAAGCACGTCAGATCAGGCGTGATACCGTAAACGTTCTGTGCGCCGCCGTGCGCGATGCGGAAACCGGTGATGACTTCATCGAAGATGACGAGCGCATCGTTACGATGAGCGATGTCGACCACATGTTGCAGAAAGCCGCGCTCAGGCAAGACCAGGCCCATGTTGGCGGCGATCGGCTCGACGATGACGCACGCGATCTTGCCGTCATGCTCGCGGAATGCCCGCTCGACTGCCTTGGCGTCGTTATAGGGTGCGACGATCGTCAACGCGGCAAGCGCCGCCGGGACTCCAGCCGAGCTTGGCACGCCAAATGTCAGCCCACCGGAGCCGGCTTGCACGAGCATGGCATCCGCATGCCCGTGATAACATCCCGCGAACTTGAGCACCATCTCGCGCCCCGTGTATGCGCGCGCCAAGCGGATCGCGCTCATGCACGCTTCGGTCCCCGAACTCACGAAGCGCAACAATTCGAGCGACGGCATCGCTTCCCGGATGAGCTCGGCCAACTCGATCTCATGGGGATTGGGAGCGCCGAACGACGTGCCATCTGCGGCGGCCCGCTCGATAGCTCGCACCACGCTCGGGTGGCTGTGACCGAGGATCAGCGGCCCCCACGAGGCGACGTAGTCGATGTAGCTGTTGCCGTCTGCGTCGTAGACCCGCGGTCCTTCGCCGCGCACGAGCACGCGCGGCGTGCCGCCGACACTGCCGAACGCGCGGACTGGCGAATTGACGCCGCCGGGGAAGAGCGTCTGCGCGTGCTCGAAAAGCCGGCGGGACCGGCGTACCTCGCTCATCGCGCTATCACGCCGCTGAGGTCGGCAGCGGTGTTGACATTGTGGTAGAGCACGACGCGGTCGGGCGCGATGTCGTAATACGCGATGTGCATCCCGTGTAACGCACCTGTGACCTTTTTGTTCCCCGACGCGAGCGTACGCACGGCGTTGTCGTGCAGCACCTTGGTATCGTAGAGCGCCGCAAGCGGCTCCAGCTGACCACTGCTGTGACGCGGCACCACCGCATCTACGGACTCGCCTCTGGCGCGTTCGGATTCGTACCGCTCGATAAGCTCATCGATTGCTGTCGTATCGATGTTGGCCAGATCGCCAGCGGCGGCAAAGGTCAAGGGCGTTTGCACCTGGGCGGTAGCGCTTGCCAAGCCGCCGAGCGGTCCCGCATCCTGGTAGCGGTCCACCGCGACCGGTGCTGCGATGCGAGCTGCAAGGTCGCTCGGTAACGGTTCACGCACGCTGATGACGCACGGCCGGCCACCCACCGTGAGCTGGCGAACGACGCGTACGACCAGTGGTTCGTTCTCCGCACCGATTGGGCGAGCAAGCTTGCCGGGAAGACGCGTCGCCTGTCCGCCCGCCAAGACGACGACCGTCACCGTATGCTCCACAGCGTTGCTTAGCCTCGTGCCGGTTGCTTTGCCAGACGCTTGGCAGCGCTGCGTGCGAAGTAGGTGACGATCGCGTCGGCACCAGCGCGCTTGAAACCGACGAGCATCTCGTCGACGACACGATCTTCGTCAAGCCAGCCGTTGAGCGCCGCTGCTTTCACCATCGCATACTCGCCGCTCACGCTATAGGCGGCGACCGGGACGTCAACTGCTTTACGAACGCGCGTGACTATATCGAGATACGGCAACGCGGGCTTGACCATCACCATATCCGCGCCTTCTTGCACGTCGAGCCGCGCTTCACGAATCGCCTCGCGCGCGTTGGGCGCGTCCATCTGATGGCTGCGGCGGTCCCCGAACGCGGGTGCGGATTCGGCGGCATCGCGGAACGGACCATAAAACGCCGACGCATACTTGACCGCGTAGGACAATATCGCCACGTCTTGATGACCGCTTGCATCGAGCGCGTGGCGAATAGCCGCTACCCGGCCATCCATCATGTCAGAAGGCGCGACCATATCAACACCGCAGCGAGCGTAGGAAACGGCACCCCGCGCCAAAAGCTCGAGCGTCGCGTCATTATCGACAATGCCGTCTTCCTGTAAGATGCCGCAGTGGCCGTGCGACGTGTATTCGCAAGCGCACAGATCCGCGATCACGATGACATCAGGTGCAGCTTTTTTTATCGCGGCGATCGCCCGCTGCACGACACCATCGGGGTCGTCAAGCTCACTTGCAATCTCATCTTTTCGCGGTGGAATGCCGAACAGCAAGACCGCCGGAATGCCAAGCGCAGCGGCCGCCTTGACGTCTTCCGGCAGCGTATCGACCGACTGTTGAAAGATGCCCGGCATCGAGGCGATTTCATGACGCACGCGTTGTCCGGGCACGACGAAGAACGGTTCGATCAAATCCTCGACGCCGACGCGATGTTCGGCGACCATGCGCCGCATCGTCTGGGTCCGGCGCAATCGCCTCGGACGGATCGTCGGCGTAGGGACCACGAGCTTCTCGCGCAGATGCTTTGCGGGCGCAACCGACTTCAGAGGCTTCATAATGTGCTGTCGTCTCGCTGGCGTGCTGCATCGATGATGTCACGGCCACCGGCCGCAAGCATCGCGGAGGCCAAGGTTTCGACGATGCGTGTGGCTTCTGCTGCGTCCTGCGTTCCGCCCGCGGTGCGCTCGCGCACGGCCGTTGTGCCATCCGTCGCGGCGATCACTGCCGTAAGGTGGAAGGATTGGCCGCGCACGTC
>JAFANK010000181.1 GCA_019232725.1 Vulcanimicrobiota bacterium
CGGCCGTATATGGCCGCACATCCGCGCTCGTCGTGAAGACTTCATCCATCGGCGTCGCTGCGGCGTCGAAGCTGCCGAGGTGATCGGTGCCGAGCAGATCCTCGATCGTGCGCAGCATCGATACCGTTGTATAGAAGGTCGAGATCACCGCGCGCCGGCGCGTGTAGGCGGAAATGACATGGGCCACCGTGCGATGCGAATCCACGTGGTCTGGACCATCTTGCGCATCGTCTTCCACCACAAAAATCGCGGTGCTTTGCCAATAAGGTGAGTGGGTCACGGTCTGGACGAGCTCGCCGAGCGCGTAGTCGTTCATCGCGATTTGCGACTCCGGTGTGCGCAGTCCACCGACATTGGTCGAAAAGTTGCCGAAGTGGTCTTCCGGGAGATCGACGACCTCAAAACTTGGGAGGTCACGCTCGCGGACGTACCCGTCGAACTCACGCTTCCACTCCTCAAAGCGATATTGATCCGGCACGTCGAGGTCCCAGCCGCGATAGTACACATCGGTGCGGCCCCAAAGCTCCGTCTGCACGGGAATGGCTTGGACGAGGTGCGACGCAAAGGGCGTGCGTGAAATGGGCAGATAATAGGGCGCTTTGGGATCATAAAAGAGCAGACTCGTGTAGATGCCGTAATGGCGGTGCGTGAGGCCGGCTCGCAGCACCGCATCCCAGATGAAGCCACCGCGCGCGTCAGCGTGAAGATCGCCGGCTCCTTCGGTTGCGGCGACGTCTTTCGTCCCCGGCAAGATCGTCGAATCCCCACTCGGATCGAAGAGGGTGGTGATGCGCTCACCGTACGGTGTTTTGGCGCCGAAAATCGGCAACGACATGTTGATGTTCCGCGGCTCGCCTTGCCATTCGGTGGTGAAGCCGCCATTGCCATAGTCGAAGGGCACGGATTTCGCGTTGAAGTCGTTGGCGCGTCCCTGAAACGTCCAGCTCCAGCCGTCCCCGCTCACATCGCCGCTTGCGTAGAAGTTGTCGAGCGTGACGAAGTCTGCGGCGAGCTTGTGGTTGTTCGGCGTCAAACGTGCGCCGAACTGGACAAGCGATGCATCGCCGTTACCGGGCCGCAAGTCGCCCAGCACTTGGTCGTAGGTCCGGTTCTCCTTCATCACGTAGATGACGTGCCGTATCTTTGTGCGCAACAAGCGTACGGTGCCGGCGTCCGTGTCTGCCGCCTCTGCTACATCGTTGTTCGCATCGACCAGGCGTGACAGATCCGCCAGCTCGTCGTCCGACGGCACAGGCATGTTGAGCAGTCCGGCTTTCTCCAAATTGTACACGTAGCCGTTGACGCCGTGCGCAAGCGGCAGTGGGTTGTCCTCGTCGTCGACCTTGTATCGCGTCGGCCCTGAGGGCGACTTTGTATTGACGACGTACAACCGGCGACCATCGCGACTCACGCTGACAGCGCTAGGATACCATCCGGTCGGGATACACCCGAGCACGCGACCGTTCACGACATCGGCGACGGCGAGTGCGTTGTCGCCTGCAAGCGTCACATAGAGGCGCCGCCCGTCGGGGCTCAGCACAAGTGAATTGGGATTGGCACCCAAATACGGCATCTTCGGATGCAACGAGATGAAGCGAACGAGGTGATCGTCAGCGGTGTTGATGACGTCGACCGCGTCGAGATCACCGTTAGCCACGTACAGGTACCGTTGGTCGTGTGAAAGCACCATCTTGTTGGGCTCGCCGCCTACATGGATGAAGTGACGACTGTTTGCGCGGACGGCGACGACTTCGCCATCGCGGAGACTGGTGACGTACGCCGTCGTCGCGCTGCCTCGCCCTTTAGTGACGATCCAAAACGGGTACTCGCCATGAGGCGCGCTATCGCCGGGCGCAAAGAGTCGAATCTCCTTGACCACGCTGCGACGGCCCGTGTCGACTATAGACACTGAGTCGTTCTGCATGTTGGCGACGTAGAGCATCGAGCCATCGCTGTTCGTGGCCAGGCCGGCGGCAATCGCTGGAAATGGAAGCTTTTGCGCACGCCCGGCAACACCGGCGCGTGTGTGTTTGAGCAAGCCGCCGTCTTGCGTCGATAGCGGTGCTTGGGCGTGCGCGTTGTGGCCAAGCGATATGAACGGAGGATCGACAAGCCAGCGCGCATCAGCGGTCGCGCTCTTGCTTCTTGAGGCTCGATAGACGTAGACACGATCGTCAGGACCGCCCGAGACATAGAATCGCTGCCCATGCGGATCCCACGCGATCCCGTTATAGCTAAACGGA
>JAFANK010000308.1 GCA_019232725.1 Vulcanimicrobiota bacterium
ATAACCTGCGCCTGAATCTCCGCTGCGCCCTCGAAAATGTTGAGGATGCGGGCGTCGCAAAGCACGCGCGAGATCGGATATTCGAGCGCGAAGCCATTGCCGCCGTGAATTTGCAAGGCGTTGTCCGCCGCCGCCCAGGCGACGCGCGCGCCGAGCAGCTTGGCCATGCCTGCTTCGAGGTCGCAGCGTCGACCCTCGTCCTTGGCGCGGCCGGCGAAGTAGGTGATCTGGCGAGCGATGTGGATTTCGGTCGCCATCATCACGAGCTTGTCCGCGACGCGCGGGAACTGGATGATGGTCTTGCCGAACTGCACCCGCTCCTTGGCGTAGCGCAGGCCGAGTTCGAACGCCGATTGCGCGACGCCGACCGCGCGCGCGGCGGTCTGGATGCGTGCCGACTCGAAAGTCTCCATCAGCTGCTTGAAGCCCTGGCCCTCCACCCCGCCGAGCAGCGCGTCGGCGGCAACACGGAACCCGTCGAAGGCGATCTCGTATTCCTTCATGCCGCGGTAGCCGAGAACCTCGATCTCGCCGCCCGACATGCCTTTGGCGGGGAACGGTTCCGCGTCGGTTCCGCGCGGCTTTTCGGCCAGAAACATCGACAGGCCCTTGTAGCCCTTCTCCTGCGGGTTGGTGCGGACGAGCAGCGTCATCAGATCCGCGCGCACCGGATGGGTGATCCAGGTTTTTGCGCCGTGAACCATATAGTCGTCGCCGTCGCGCGCCGCGCGGGTCTTCAGGCTCGCGAGATCGGAGCCAGTGTTCGGCTCGGTGAAGACCGCGGTCGGCAAAATTTCGCCGCTGGCGATCTTGGGCAGGTATTTCTGCTTCTGCGCCTCCGTGCCGCCGACAAGGATCAATTCGGCCGCGATCTCGGAACGGGTGCCGAGCGAGCCGACGCCGATGTAGCCGCGCGACAGCTCCTCCGACACGACGCACATCGCGACTTTGCCGAGCCCCATCCCGCCATAGGACTCGGGAACGGTGAGGCCGAAAACGCCCATTTGCGACAGGCCGGCAATGATTTCCAGGGGGATATAGGCGTTGGCGCGGTGCCAACCTTGCGCGCGCGGAATGACTTCGGCGTCGGCGAACCGGCGCATCTCGCCCCGAATGGCCTCCAGCGTCTCGTCGAGGCCGGGGTCTCCGATCGCGCCCTCGTGCGCATTTTTGATCAGGTCCGCCAGGGCCTTGCGATTGTCGGGCGTGTTGCCCGACCTCATCAGGGCCTCGACCACGGGCTCGTCGCGGAAGGGTTCGATGTCGGATTCCGACAGGCCGAAGTCGGACAGGCGCACGATCTCGCCTTGGTTCATCGGGATGCCGCCGAAGATCTGGGCAAGGTATTCGCCGAGCCCGATGCGGGTCAGCAGTTCCTCGGTCGGGCCGAGGCGCCCCTCCTCATGCATGCGCCGGACGTAGGCGGCCATTTCCTTGATCGCCTCGACGTAAGTGGCGAGCCAGGCGAGACCGTGGGCGGCGTGCTGCTCGGACTCGATCTTGGCGGCGCTGAGCTTGCCGTGCGCGCTGACCCGTTCGCGCATGGCGGTCACGGCGCATTCCAGCAGGCCCTCGGCGGTGAACTGGGCTTGGCGGGCGAGATCGTCGAGCGTCACGGATGTTTCTCCTGATCAGCGATGCTGCGTCGCACAATGCTGCGCGCCAGTTCCTGTTGCAATGCGTCTTTTTGACGTCATCCGACGAAAATAGGCACGTCGACCTGTAGCACGGCCAGGAGCCCGGCCTAAATGACCGGGCGACCGACGTTGCAAAGCCGGCGAGGCGCGATTGGGCAAGCTGGTTTCGATCCTGTGGAGCGCGGCCGAGAAGTTTCTGGCCGACGACGGCTGGGCGATCGCCAGCTACATCGGCCTGACGCTGCTGACTTCCCTTTTCCCGTTCCTCATCTTCGTCGCGGCGCTGGCGGGCTTCCTCGGCTCTGCCGAACTGGCGAAGGAGGCGGCGCGGCTCGTGTTCGCGGAATGGCCGGACGTCGTGGCGCGGCCGATCGCCTGGGAAGTGGAGCGTGTTCTGACGACCCCGCGCAGCGGCGGTTTGCTGACGCTAGGCGCGGTCTTCTCGTTCTATTTCGCCTCGAGCGCGATCGAGGCGCTGCGGGTCGGCCTCAATCGCGCCTACGGCCTCATCGAGAAGCGGCCGTGGTG
>JAFANK010000005.1 GCA_019232725.1 Vulcanimicrobiota bacterium
CACGTGCGCCAAGCTGGCACATGCCGACGCCGTGGCCGTAGCCCTCACCGCTCACGCGCACGAGATCGCCGTCGAGATGGAGCGCCGTGATGCGGGTGCTCTTGACCAAACGCGCCCCGGCTGCGAACCGAAATGCCGTGCCTGCAACGCTGACGTCGCCGCCGCGCAACCCAAGGACGACGGTCTGCAATCTGCCGGACGCGTCCACGGGACCTGGTCGCACGCCACGGACCTCTGAGGCGGCAACGCCCTGCGCGATCGCCCCGCGAGCAGCCAGCCCCGCGATCAGATCGGTAAGCGGCACCGAGGCGCTCCATTGCATGTACGGTGACATCGGGCAATATGGATCGCGGACCGCCTGCAGGTAGGGTTGGGGGTCGTTGAGCGCGCGGCCGTCCGATGTGTATCCTCCGTCGCACGCCGAGTAATAGGCCGACGCCAGGTGATCGCCATAGAGCATCACGACACCGCGCGTCGCATCGACCGCGTTGACAACGGGGGCCGACTCGGCGGCGATGCCGTTGTAGGCTTGGTCCTGGTCCCCCGCTCGCAGATCAAAGCCGAGATCCTCATGCGCTCCAAGATGCGCCACCGCATACGTGCGCGCGACGACAGCCTGTGCTTGCAACGCCGACGCCGGCGTGCTGGCAGCGACTTCGCTGCCGACGACGCTATAGAGGTAATCTTCAAGCTCGACGACGTCGATCACGGAGATGCCGCCCTCAGCGTCGCGCTCGATGAGCACGGAACCGCGGTAGCCTTCGCCGTCCACCGTCACCGTCGCACCGGTGAGCGGGCTGATCAATAACTTGTCCATCGTTTGAATCGTGCCGGCCAAGAGCAATCCACCCGCTTGCGGACGCACGTCGATGACGGTTGTGACATCCGGCGTCAAGAGCGGCTGGGCTCCGGCCTGGAACGGACGCACGACCAGGCCGCCTGCCGACGCGACGACCGTTTGCAGCTGATGCCGCAGCAAGAGCACGCGTAGCGTCGTCTGCGCGCTCGCCGGCAGCCAGGTCGTGATGCACGTGAGAACGGTGATGGCCGCGAGGGCCAGCCTCGTCACAAAAGCCGCGGGTGCTCGGAGGCGCTGGGAGCGCCGAGGTAGTGCTTGGCTTTGTTCGTCGCGCGGCGACCACCGGCCGTGCGTTGCAGAAACCCGATCTGGATCAGGTACGGCTCGACGACATCCACGAGCGTGCCCTCGTCTTCATTGAGGCTGGCCGCGAGCGCAGCAACACCGACGGGACCGCCGACGTACTGTTCGACGAGCACGCGCAAGTATGAGCGGTCGAGCGGGTCGAGGCCCAAGAGATCGATCCGTTCGAGTTCAAGCGCCGCTTTTGCAACGTCTTCATCGATATTGCCATGCGAGCGGACTTCGGCGAAATCACGGACGCGGCGCAACAGGCGATTGGCGATACGCGGCGTACCGCGCGCACGTTTGGCGATCTCCTGCGCACCACCGTCCTGGATGCGCACGCCAAGCACGTTTGCCGAATGCCGCACGATGGTTGTGAGATCGTCGACGCTATAGAAATCGAGGCGATGCACGATGCCGAAGCGCTCGCGCAGCGGTGCCGTCAGCATGCCGGGCCGCGTGGTCGCGCCGACGAGCGTGAAGTGCTTCAGGTTGATCTTGATCGTCTTGGCGTAGGCGCCCTTATCGACCATGAAATCAATGGCGAAGTCCTCCATCGCCGGATAGAGGAACTCCTCGACGACCCGGCTCAGGCGATGCACCTCGTCGATGAAGAGCACATCGCCGCGCTCCAGGTTGGTCAAAATCCCGACAAGGTCGCCGGGGCGGTCGAGCGTCGGGCCCGAGGCCTGGCGGAACGTCGCCTCCATCTCACGTGCGATGATGTTGGCGAGCGTCGTCTTGCCGAGTCCGGGCGGTCCGTGCAGCAAGATATGGTCGAGCGGCTCGCCGCGCCGCTTCGCAGCCTCAATCGAAATCTTGAGGTTCTCGACGACGTCGTGCTGGCCGACATAGCGGTCAAAACGCGTCGGCCGAAGCGTGACCGTGATGATCTGATCTTCGATGCTCTCACTTGCATCGATTGGTGCGTGGTCGCTCGGCGATCCGGCTGCGCCGGGTTTTTCCTGGATATCGCCGGGCGTTTGCGGCACGTCGCCACCGTCGCCCTTGACGACTGGCCGTCTAGGCATGGGCGCTCTGGTTACGGTAGATCTCGGTCAACAAATCCTCCGCCGTCGTGATCGAGCCGTTTTTCGATAACGCCTCGCGGGCCATCCGATCGGCCTCGGCGCGGCGATACTGCAACTGCAAGAGCACGGCGATCGCTTCGCTCACGAAATCAGGCGTCACGTCTGGCTGCTTGGGCCGCACCTCGCCTTGGATGAGACCGAAGCGCGCGACCTTGCCCTGCAGTTTGGCAATGATATCCTTGGCTTTTTGCGCGCCGATACCCGGCAGGCGACGCAACGCCGCTTGATCGCCCTCGTCGATGTAGCGCGCGATCTGCGCCATCGGAAGTGAGAATGCGCGTGCCGCCGTCTTCGGTCCGACGCTTGCGACGGTGAGGAGCGCTTCGAAGAATTCACGCTCGATGGCATTGGTGAAGCCGACGAACATCGCTTGGGCTCGATTGCCATCGATTTGGAGATACGAGAAGATCTCGAGCTTGATGGGATCGCCGGGCCCGAGCTCACGCAACTTCTCTCCCACGCATGCGGGGATCATCACATCGTAACAAAGGCCGCCCGCCTCGATCAGGACGGACTCCTCGGTCTTCTCCCGCAAAATGCCTTCGATGCGCGAGAACATGCCTTAGACGGTTTGCTCGCCGTGTGTGATGCGCCCGTTGCGCCTTGTCGCCGCGAGAATGGTGCGGCCGTTCCGACGCCGCGCGTGAGCGATCGCAAGCGCCAGGGCATCCGTGACGTCAGCGGGTGACGGCCGCTTGCGCAAACGTAGAGCCTGGACGACCATGGAAGCGACTTGCTCTTTGCTCGCCAAGCCATTGCCGACAAGCGCGCGTTTCACTGCAGTGGCTGAATAGTCAAAAACCGGCACGTCTCTCACTGCGGCGGCACAGACAAGCGCTCCTCGTGCATGCGCCATCAAAATCGCCGTTCGCGGGTAGGCGGTGCGTGAAAAGATTTCTTCCACCACGACGACGTCTGGTCGCAGCTGGGCGAGCACCTCATCCAAACCTCGCTGCAGGTCACCGAGGCGTTGCGACAGACCCGCGCGCCGCGACGGCACGATCACGCCTCCTTCGATAAGACGCAGGTGCGTCCCATTGAACTCGATGACGCCGTAGCCGGTCGTGTGCAGGCTGGGGTCGAGGCCAAGGATCCGCATCAGGGCTTACCACCAAGGGTGAGGTCGACAGACGTCTGTGCCCCAGGCGGGGTCGAGCCGGCGGCAGGGTCAGACCGCACTACCTTTGCATTGGGAGAGCTGCCTGGCGTGATCACGACGCGATTGACGGAATAACCCGCCTTCGCCAGTGCCGCACGTGCATCTTCGAGCGTCATCCCTGTTACGTCGGGTATTGTTGAACGCGCTTGCGCCTGTGGCGGACTGCTCTGGGCCGGCCCGGCACTCGCGGTCGGTTGCGGCGTCGCTGGGGCGGCAGCCACGACGATATCCACGGCGGTTCCTTGCGGCACCTGAGAGTTAGGGTCTGGATGCTGGCCGACCACTGTGCCTGGACTCGTATCGGTGACGGCGGCTTGTGCGACCGCTCCGAGTGCAAGACCGGCCTGCTCGAGCTTCGCCCGCGCGTCGTCAACGCTCGAGCCCACGACGTTTGGAACGACGACCGCGTTGGGACCCGCGCTGATGTCGACGGTCACCGTCGTTCCGGGCCGAACGTCGCTGCCGCCGACTGGATCTTGATCGATGACGGTCTTGGCCGGGATGTCGACGCTTGGCACGATGTTGGAGCGCAGATTCAAACCGAGCTTGCGCAGCTGACTCTGTGCGTCATCCACGAGCAGCGACACGACGTTCGGCACTTTCACGGTTTGTGGCCCCACGCTCAACTGCACGGCCACCGTCGCACCCTTATCGATGAGACCACCCGGCGCCGGATTGCTTTGCGCGACGAGGCCAGCCTTCACGGCACCCGAGTGCAGCGGCGTGCCCATGCGAATGGTGAGGCCGGCGCCTGCCAGCATCTTGGTCGCTGTCTTGAGGTCCTTGCCGACGATGTTGGGCACGGCGACTTGGCCCGGCCCAGCGCTCAAGAAGATCGTGACCGGCTGGTTGGGTTCGACGCGCGCGCCGGCTGTTGGGTCAGTGCCATCGACAAGTCCTGCCGTCATCGAGGGATCGGGGTGTGCCTTGAACGCGACCGCGTCGATGCCAACGCCGTGCAAGGCAGCCACCGCCTCCACTTGCGACTTGCCCGAAAGGTCAGGAATCCGTACTTGTCGCGAGACGGCACCACGCCATGCCAGAACCAGTGCGATGAGCAAAATAGCGAGCACGGCGGCGCCTGCAAGCACGGCTGTGCGTCGCATGTCCCAGCGGGGCTCGACCGCTTCGATCGCCAGTGCCTCGCCGTTCGTCGCGGTCAGCGCGCGGCGGCGTAAGATCGAGGTAGAGCTGTCCGAACCTGAGGTCTCATCGAGCTCGTCGCCCTCGCGGCGGCCGCAACGGCGCAACGCCGCCAACGTTTCTCCGGCCGTTTGAAAGCGGTCGGCTGGTGCTTTTTGCAGCAGCTTGACGATGACGTCGGCCAGTTGCGGACTGATATCGGCGCCGGACGCGATCGGATCGGGGATGGGTGAATTGACGTGTGCCATGGCCACACCGAGCGCCGTGTCGGCCGTATAGGGTTGGCGGCCGACGACCATCTCGAAGAGCACGACACCGAGGCTGTAGAGATCGCTCGCTGGTGAGAGCGCGCCGCCGGAGAGCTGTTCCGGTGAGGCATAGGGTATGGATCCCATGATCGCTTCGACGCCGGAGAGCGTCGCTGCGTTGGCTGCACGTGCGATGCCGAAATCAGTCACGCGGACGACGTCATCCGGCGTGATGAGCACGTTGGACGGCTTGATGTCGCGGTGCAGTAAGTCCGCACGATGCGAGGCGCCGAGACCCAGGCAGATCTGTCTCGCGTAGCGCACCGCAACGGACTCGGGCAGCTTCTTCTCTCGCGCGATGATCGTCGCCAGCGTCTCACCGGCGACGAACTCCTCGACGATGTAATGCGAGCCGTCGACTTCGCCCACGTCATAGGTGTTGACGATATTGGGATGCGAGAGCTTCGCCGCCGCGCGCGCTTCTTCATAAAACCGCTGCACGAATGACTGATCCGCCGCGTGCTGCGGACGGAGTACCTTGATGGCGACCTGACGGCGAAGCAGCAAATCGTAACCGCGATACACGACCGCCATGCCGCCTTCACCGATGGCGGCATCGAGGCGATAGCGGCTGTTAAGGATGGTGTCGATCATTGGTAGAGCGGCAAGGCGCCGGCGAGAATCGCCCGCGCAACCGGCGCCGCCACGACTCCTCCGTATCCAGCGTCTTCGACGATCACCGCCACCACCAACCGCGGCTGCATCGCGGGCGCAAAACAGACGAACCATGCATCGGGTTGCCCGCCCGGATGCGTCGCGGTGCCGGTCTTGCCGGCGACGGCGACGCTTGCCAGCTTCGCCGCCGTACCGGTTCCGTACTTCACGACCGCGAGCATGAGGTCGCGCATGTTCTGCGCTGTCTGCGCAGAGATCGGTCGCGTCCATACCACGGGCGCGATGCGCACCGCTGTCGTGCCGGGTGACTGTATCTCTTTCACGAGCGTCGGGTGCATAAGCACGCCGCCGTTGGCGATGGTGGCGCCGACGAGCGCCATGCGCAGCGGCGTCACTGCAAGGCTGCCTTGACCGAAGGCCATCTGGGCCAGTTCGGAGTCCGAGACAGTCGCCTGCGGCGGCACCTCATCTCGCGAGGCCGGCACGACGAGTACCATGTCCTGGCCGATCTGGAAACGGTGCAGGTAATCGTAGAAGGTGTCTAATCCGAGTTTGACGCCGATCTGCGCGAAGTCCACGTTGCTGGAGAGAGCGAAAGCGCCGGTGAACGATTGATAGCCAGTAGCCTCGTGCTCGGCGTTGTGGAGCGAAAAGCCGCCGATGTTGTAATATCCCGGATCCTCGAACCCGTCGTCGAGATTCGAGCTCCCGCTATCGAGCGCCGCGCTCGCCGTGACCATTTTGAACGTCGATCCTGGCGGGTAGAGCCCGTTCAGCCCGCGGTTGAGGAACGGCGCATCCCCGCGTGCGTGCAGCTTGTTCCAATCGGACGCGAGCGAGTTGGGATCGAATGCCGGCCGGTTGACGATCGCCAGCACGGCTCCGCTGCGCGGATCCATGACGATCGCGGCGCCTCGAATGCCGTCCGGCAACGCGCGGTCGACGACCTGTGCGATATCGCGTCGCAGGGTGAGCACGACTTGACCGCCGCGCCGCTCGGGGACTGCCGTGCGACGGCCGAACAAGGACGCGACGCTCGTCGAGGTCGCATCGTCGCCCGCCGCTGGAGCGAGGATCGGATCCAGCGCAGCTTCCAGTCCCGACTCGCCGTAGATCGGCGATGAGTAGCCGACGATCTGGGAAAGCGCAGTACCGGCGGCATAGAGACGACGCTCGCCCACACTGCGCGCAAGTGGCACGCCCGTGGCGTCGAGCAGCTCGCCGCGCAGCCGAACGCTTTGCGCACGGCGTGGATCGCCGGGCCGGTCGAGGATGGCCGAGCGCTCGACGAGTTGCACGTGGGCGTGTTGCGCAGCGATCACGAGGAAGAGGACGACGAAGGCGTAGGCGACCGAAAGAAGACGGCCCTTCATGTCACCGCGGTGTCATCGCGGCCACACGCGAGCGGACGTACTCCTGCAACGAGCAGACCCGGACGCGCGCGTCCTCACGAGCGGCCAGCGCGAGCAAGAGCGCGCGCATGGTGTCGAGTGAGGTGAGGCAGGCGACTTGTGACTCCAGCGCCGCGTGGCGGATGCGGAAGCCATCGGAGTATGCGCTCGCGTTGGCAGCGACGTTGTTGACGACGAGATCGACGCCGTTTTGCGCGATGAGATCGACGACGTGTGGCGATCCTTCAGCGATCTTGTTGACACGCGTCGCTGGGATTTTGTGGTCGCCGAGATGCCGCCAGGTGCCGGGCGTCGCGAAGATCGCAAATCCCATGTTCTGTAGCGTTGAGGCGATCGGCAACGCGGCATCTTTCTCTTCATCTGCGATCGACAAGAGGATGCGGCCATGTGGCGGTGGGAGCGCAAGACCGGATCCGACGAGCGCACGGAGCAAGGCGCCGGCGTACGTCCGGTCGATGCCCAGCACTTCGCCCGTCGACTTCATCTCAGGGCCGAGCATCGTCTCGATGCGGCGCAGCTTGGAGAACGAGAACACCGGCGCCTTGACCGCGACGAAATCGGGTGCCGGCAGCAGGCCCGTCTCATAGCCCAGGTCGCGCAGGGTCCGGCCGAGCGCAACCGCCGTCGCGGCCGCGACGAGCGGATAACCCGTGAGCTTTGCGATGATAGGAACGGTCCGGCTTGCGCGTGGGTTCGCCTCGATCACGAAGAGGTCGTCGCCGCGCACGATGTATTGGACGTTGATGAGGCCGCGAATGCCAAGTTCCGCCGCAAGGCGCTGCGTCACCTCGACGATGCGCCGTTGCATCGCAACGTCGATCGTCTGGGGTGGGTAGACCGCCATCGAATCACCGGAGTGGATACCCGCCCGCTCGACATGTTCGAAGATGCCGGGGATGCAGATATTTTCGCCGTCGAAGACGGCATCGACCTCAACTTCAGTGCCGGACACGTACTTGTCGACCAAGAGCGGCGCTCCCGGCTGGATGGGCGGCGCGCTCTCGACATACGCTGCGAGTTGCCCCTCATTATAGACGAGCTCCATGCCGCGCCCGCCGAGCACGTACGACGGTCTGACCAAAACGGGAAAGCCGATCGAGCGCGCGATCTCACGAGCCTTGCGGAAAGAGAGCGCGGTCTGCCCTTGCGGGCGAGCCACGCCCAAACGCGCGAGCACAGCGTCGAATTTCTTGCGGTCCTCAGCAAGATCGAGCGCGCGCTGGTCCGTGCCAAGCACTTTGACGCCGCGACGGTCAAGCTCGCGAGCGAGATTGATCGGCGTCTGGCCGCCGAAGATGAGCAGCGTGCCGTCGGCATGGGTTGCGCGCACCACGGCTTCGACTTCATCGGCGCACGGCGGTTCGAAGATCAGGACGTCGGAGATATCGAAATCCGTGCTCACCGTCTCGGGGTTGTTGTTGATCATGACCGAATTGACGCCGGCATCGTGCAGCGCCCAGGCCGCGTGCACGCACGAGTAATCGAACTCGATGCCCTGTCCGATGCGGATCGGCCCGCTGCCGACGACGACGACCGATCGCCCGTTGGGGCCTCGCAGTTCATCTCCTTCTCCGACTGCTGCGTAATAATAAGGCGACTGCGCCGGAAACTCGGCGGCCGCGGTATCGACCATCTTATACCCGGCCGGTACATCGCGCACGCGGTCGCGAACGGCGTCAAGAGTAAGTCCGGTCAACCGCGCGATGGTCGACTCGGTAAAGCCGGTCCGCCTTGCGTGCGCTAAAAGATCAGCGTGATACCAGCCATTGCCCCCGCCGATGAGGCCGTGGCCGTCACGCATTGCGCGCAAACGCATTTCGACGTTCACGAGCTCCTGCAGTTCCCAGAGCCAGAACGGATCGATCGAGCTTAGCGCGGCGACCTGTTCGGGCGTGCGCCCGCGCCGCAGGCATTCAGCGACGACGAAAAGCCGTTCGTGGGTGGCCGCCCGGAGCATATCGTCTAACTCGTCGTCGCTCCACTGCTCGTAGGGGCCGCCGGTGAGGCAGTCGCGCCCGATGTCGAGACCGCGAACCGCTTTGAGCAGTGCGTCGCCGAACGTGCGACCGATCGCCATGACCTCGCCCGTCGATTTCATCTGCGTGCCCAACCGCGCATCGGCAAGTGCGAACTTGTCGAACGGCCAGCGCGGAATCTTGACCACGCAGTAGTCGAGCGTGGGCTCGAACGCGGCCTTGGTGACGCCCGTGACTGGATTGGGCAGATCGGGCAGGCGGTGGCCGAGCGCGATCTTCGTCGCGATCTTCGCGATCGGGTAGCCGGTCGCTTTGCTCGCGAGCGCTGACGATCGTGAAACGCGCGGGTTGACCTCGATGACCTGATAGGCATCGCTTTTCGGGTCGAGCGCGAACTGGATGTTACAACCGCCCTCGATGCGCAAGAAGCGTATGATATTGATGGCTGCGCTGCGCAGGCGCTGGTAGTCGCGGTCGGAGAGGGTCTGCGACGGAGCCACGACGATCGAGTCACCGGTATGGATGCCGACCGGATCGATGTTCTCCATGTTGCAGATCGTGATGCAGTTGTCGTCGCCGTCGCGCAGGACCTCGTACTCGATCTCCTTCCAGCCCAGCAGCGACGACTCGAGCAGCACCTGGTGGATCATGCTCGCCGCAAGCCCCGTGCGCACGGTGCTCGCCAGCTCGTGCTCGTCGTGCACGGCACCACCGCCCGTGCCACCGAGCGTGTACGCCGGGCGCACGATGAGCGGATAACCTGCCGTGGCGGCAAACGCGCGTGCTTCATCGACGTTGGTCACGATGGCGGATGCTGGAACGGGTTCGCCGATCTCGAGCATCGCTTGTTTGAAGAGCTTGCGGTCTTCGGCGAGTTGAATCGTGCGCAGAGGCGTGCCCAGGAGACGGACGCCGAACCGGTCGAGGACGCCGGCGTCAGCAAGCGCGACGGCGAGATTGAGTCCGGTCTGGCCTCCCAGCGTGGCCAGCATCGCATCGGGACGCTCGCGATCGATGATCGCTTCGAGGTATTGCGGCGTGAGTGGCTCTAGATAGACCGCGTCCGCCATCTCGGGGTCGGTCATGATGGTGGCGGGATTGGAGTTGACGAGTACGACGCGCACCTGCTCTTCGCGCAAGGCGCGGCACGCCTGCACGCCCGCGTAGTCGAATTCTGCCGCCTGGCCGATGATGATCGGCCCGGATCCGATGACGAGGACGCTGCCGACGCCCTGCGTTGTCATCGCGAACGCTGCTCCCGCAGCGAGCCGACGAAGTCACGGAAGTAGTGGTTGGCATCGTCCGGGCCTGGTGATGCCTCGGGGTGGAATTGCACGGAGGAGATGGGCAGCGTGCGATGGCGCAACCCTTCATTGGTGCCATCATTGAGGTTGATGAGCGTTTGTTCGACATCACTGGGTAATGTCTGCGCGTCCACTGCATAGCCGTGGTTCTGCGCGGTGATGATGACTTTTCCGCTGCGTTCGTCTTGCACCGGCTGGTTGCCGCCGCGATGGCCGTACTTCAATTTGAAGGTCTTGGCGCCGAGCGCTTGCGCCAGCAGCTGGTGCCCAAGACAGATGCCGAACATGGGGAGCTTCTTGTATTCGACCGCGCGCCGCAGCGTGGCGACGACGTCGTCAAGCTCAGCGGGATCGCCAGGGCCGTTGCTGATCACAAGACCATCCGGTTTGAGCGTCAACAGCTGCTCAAAGGTCGTGGTGAACGGGATCTCGAGCACTTCCGCGCCCGCCTCCACGAGACTCTCGGCGATGTGCTCTTTCGAACCGCAGTCCAAGAGCGCCACGCGCACTGGACCTTGGCCCTTGTCCTCTTCTGCCTTCACGCAGACCGACGCGACGAGCTCGGGCGTGCCGAGCGGCTGGGCGAGGTAGCGTCGCAGAACGGCTGGCGCGTCTTGAATGGCAGCATCGCCGACGGCGATCACCGATCGCATCGTGCCTTCTTCACGCAGTCGGGTGACAAGCGCGCGGGTGTCCATGCCTTCGATGCCGCGCACACCGCTTGTCTCGAGCCAGTGCGGAAGGCTGTCAGCACTTCGGTAATGGCTTGGGTGGCGGCTCACGCGGCGGAAGACAGCGCCGCTCGCGCACACCGTCTTGTGTTGTCGCACGGCAGGATCGATGCCGTAATTACCGATGAGCGGGTAGCAGAACACCAGGATCTGACCCGCGTAGGACGGGTCTGTCAGCGCTTCTTCATAGCCGGTCATCCCGGTGAAGAACACGGCTTCACCGACTGACGTGCCGTCTGGACCGATGCCGGCACCTTCATACGTCGTCCCGTCCGCCAGCATAAGCACGGCCTGATGCTGGGTCATGACGGCGACCTCAAACCTGCCAGTGATCGCGGTACACCATCGGGATGCAGCTCGCCGTCACGCATGAGCACCGCACCACCCACGACCGTCAGCGCCGGCTTGACCTCGAAAGTCTTGCCGGCAAACGGCGTGACACGCCCTTTAGACCGAAAGCGCGCGGTGTCCACCGTCCACGGACGTTGCAGATAGAGGCCCGTGATATCGGCTGGCGTTCCGGGTGCGAGCGTGCCGCCGAGGACCCCGAGCAGCGATGCGGGATTCGTCGAGAAATTCGAGATAAGCGTGGCGATGTTCAGGCCAGCAAGTGCATCGAAGGTCGCGGCGACCGCGGTTTCGAGGCCGCTGAAGCCCACGCACGCGTGCCCGAGCGGCGGCTCCTTCTCAGAAGCCGCATGTGGCGCGTGATCGCTCGCGAAGACCGTGATGACGCCGTCGGCGACGGCTTTGCGTAATGCAGCGGTGTCCGCCGCTGTACGAAGCGGTGGATTCACACGATAACGCGCATCGAAGCCCGCTAGCAAGTCATCCGTGCATTGCAAGTGATGTGGCGTGACTTCGCCCGTGACATTCGTGCCGGCTGCGCGCGCGAACGCCAACAGCTCGACCGTTTGCGCAGCGCTGACGTGACACAGGTGCCATCGTTTGCCTGTGGCTTGCGCGACCATGATGTCACGTGCGGCGATAGCCGCCTCGGAGACGCTGGGCGTCGCCGCGATGCCCAGCAGATCGCTTGTGTCACCTGCGTTGGTCAAGCCGCTTGCAAAACTGGGGTCATCACAGTGCGAGAGAAACGGTTGCGGCAGATCGAGCACGTAACGCGCTGCGTTGTAGAGCGCTTTGAGCGAACGCGTCGCCGCGCCGTCATCGGAGAAGGCCACAGCGCCGGCGGCCGCCATCGAGCGCAGCGGCGCGATATCTGTGCCGGCACGATCGATCGTGATCGCGCCTATAGCGTAACAGCGGGTGCCGTGCAGGGCTGCTGCATCCGCGCGCAACACGCTGACGCGCTCAGCCGTGTCGAGTGCGGGCCAGGTGTTCGGCATCGCCGCGACCGCGGTGAAGCCGCCGGCAGCAGCTGCGGCCAAGCCTGTGGCGAGCGTCTCTTTGTGCGCATCGCCTGGCTCGCGCAGGTGGACGTGCGGGTCGATAAATCCTGGACACAGGACCATGCCGGCGCAGTCGATACGTTCGGTATCAGCGTCGGTGGCGGCGGGTGCGCCCTCGAGCAATGCGGTGATGACGCCGCGCCGCACGACGATGGTGCGG
>JAFANK010000133.1 GCA_019232725.1 Vulcanimicrobiota bacterium
TACGTGCCTGCCGGCATATCGCTAGAAGGAGCCGACGAGCTGCGCGAACAGGACCCACAGCAATACGAGAAACGCTCGCTTGAGTCGATCGCCACGCAGGTCGAGGCGATGAACGGCTTTCTCAAGGTGGGTGCGGTCGTCTTCGACTACGGCAACAATATCCGGCTGCAGGCGCGAAAGGCGGGGCTTGCCGATGCCTTCGCCTTTCCGGGTTTCACGCCGGCGTACATCCGGCCGTTGTTCTGCGAAGGAAAAGGGCCGTTTCGCTGGGCCGCACTCTCGGGCGAGGCCTCCGATATCGCGCGGCTGGACGATGCGCTGCTCGAGACGTTCCCCGAGAACGCACATCTGCGGCGCTGGATTGAGATGGCGCGCGAACGCGTCAAGTTCCAGGGGTTGCCCGCGCGCATCTGCTGGCTCGGCTACGGCGAACGGCGCGAGTTCGGTCTGCGCATGCAGCACATGGTCAAACGCGGGGAGCTCGCGGCGCCGATCGTCATCGGGCGCGATCATCTCGACTGCGGATCGGTCGCGTCGCCGTACCGCGAGACTGAAAGCATGAAGGACGGCTCCGATGCGATAGCGGACTGGCCGATCCTCAACGCGCTGCTCAACGCCGTGGGCGGTGCGCACTGGGTGAGCGTGCATCACGGCGGCGGTGTGGGCATCGGCTACTCGCTGCATGCCGGCATGGTGGTCGTCGCAGACGGCTCGGATGACAGCGAGGCGCGCCTGGACCGCGTGCTCACGACCGATCCGGGCATCGGCATCGTGCGCCACGCCGACGCGGGATATGCCGAGGCGACCGCTGCAGCGGACCGTCACGGCATCGATTGGAGATTGTAGCATGCAGCCCAAGACGGCGGCTGATCTCCAAGCGGTCACGGTCGGCCCGCTGCAGCCGCTCAACGGCAAGATCGTGCTCAGCGAGTACGATCCTGCGTGGCCGCAAGCGTTTGCCGCGGAGGCCGCCAACATCAGGCGCGTGCTCGGTAACCGCGTGCGCGTGCTCGAACACGTGGGCTCCACATCGGTGCCCGGCCTTGCGGCCAAGCCGGTCATCGATATCGTGTTGGCCGTCGACAATGCAGCTGACGAAACGGCCTATGTTCCGGACATGGAGACCGCTGGGTACGTGCTTCGTATTCGCGAGCCCGAGTGGTACGAGCACCGTGTGTTCAAGGGGCCAGCTGCCAACATCAACCTGCACGTCTTCTCCACAGGCTGCCCCGAGGTCGCGCGCATGATCCTGTTTCGAGACTGGCTGCGTACGCATGCGGCCGATCGCGAGCGCTACACGAATGCCAAGCGAGAGCTCGCAGAGCGTGACTGGGCATTCGTGCAGAACTACGCCGATGCAAAGACGCAGGTGGTCGAGGAGATCGTCGCTCGAGCAGCAGGCCATGAGCAACAGGGCGGCACCTTAAGTGCCGCCCCCACAGATTAGTGCTTATCCAACGCAGCGGCGAGCGTTTTTGCGCCGATCATGGTTGGCTGCAGACCTGCCACTCCTTCAGCTTCGCTGAGTATCAGGACCCCGATAACCAGCACTGGGGTGCGTTGCGCGTCTTCAACGATGACCGCGTGGCGCCGGCGCAAGGATTTCCGACGCATCCGCATCGCGATATGGAGATCTTGACCTACGTGCTGTCCGGCGAGCTCGAACATCAAGACAGCATGGGCAACCGTGGCGTCGTCCGTCCGGGCGGCGTGCAATACATGAGCGCGGGCACGGGGGTGCGGCATTCCGAGTTCAACCATTCTGCTTCAACCGAACTGCATTTCGTGCAGATGTGGGTGCTGCCGCCTCGTCCCGGGTTGCCGCCACGGTATGGCCAGCGTGATTTCTCGACAGCCGATCGCCTCGACCGCCTGTTCGTCGCGGCGAGCGGACGGCCGGGGATCGCCGCGCCGATCGTCTTGCAACAGGACGCCGCGCTCGTGCTCTCGCGGCTTGCGGACACGCGGCTGCGCCATGTTTTCGACCCCGGCCGGCTGGGCTTTCTCTTTGTGGCCGAGGGCACGATCTCGGCCAACGGCGAGACCCTGGGGGCAGGCGACGCCGCGCGCATGTCAGGCATCGCCGCTCTAGACCTCATGGGGACAGGGGAGCTCGTGCTCTGGGATGTGCCGGAAATGGCCGAGCGCCGATATAGTTAAAGGATGACTGGGGCTGCACGATTGCCGCAAGAAGATTTTGGTTCGGCTGCCGAGGTCGCGCTGGGCTTGCTGCGCGAGAAGGTCGGCATCTCGTTTTGGATGACGACCCGGATCGCCGGCGACGAGCTTGTCGTCCTCAACACCGTCGGGTCGGGCATTACGCTCTCGAGCGGCGACGCCATCTCGTGGACGGATTCGTTGTGCTGGCGGATGGTCGCGGGGAGCGGCCCGCGCGTCGCACCGAATGTCGCGGACGTGCCTGCCTACTCTTCAAGCCCATTCGCTGAAGTGTACAAGGTCCAGGCCTACGTCGGTGCTCCGCTCACCGTCGGCGACGGCAAAATCTACGGCACGCTCGCTGGCCTGGATCCGCAACCCAAAGACGACACACTCAAGCAGCATCTGTGGCTTGTCGAGATGGTCGCTGGCCTATTGGGTGCGATTCTCAAGCACGAACAAGAGGCAAGTCAGCCCGCTGCCGACGCGGCCACCGCCGACGGCGAAGTGCTGGTCGATAAGCTCACGCAGACCTTCAACCGCCGTGCGTGGGACCGCGTGCTCGTGGCCGAAGAGGCACGTTGCGCACGGCATAACCACGCCGCGTGCGTCATCTGCGTCGACATCGACGCGTTGCGGGCGATCAACGACGCGCAAGGCCGTGAGGCCGGGGACAAGATGTTGCTCAAGGTCGCACACATCCTCAAGCGCGCGTGCCGCGGCTATGATATCGTCGCTCGCACGGGTGAGGACGAGTTCGCGATCCTGGCTGTCGAATGCGGGCTCAAAGGCGCCAAGGGCATCTACGACCGCATCAACTCAGGACTCGCCAAAGACGAAATCAAAGCGTCACTCGGCATCGCACTGCGCAATGTGACGACTGGGCTGCCCCGGACGTTCGAAGAAGCCACCAACACGCTGCTCAACGCAAAACGCTCTCGCTAAACTCGGAGCGCGCGCCGCGCCGCGGCACTGCTACGCGCTGGTCGCAGCTTGATAGTACTTGGAAGGCAGCGGATGGTCGACGAGCTGCGCCAAAAGCGATGACGCTCGCACGACGCCCGCGAGCGACACCCCCGTCTCGATACCCATGCCGTCGAGCATATAGATGAGATCTTCGGTTGCCAGGTTTCCCGAAGCGCCGGGCGCATAGGGGCATCCGCCAAGACCCCCAGCAGCGGCATCGAAAATCGCTACACCGGACTGCAGGCCGGCAACGACGTTCGCGAGCGCCGTGCCACGCGTGTCGTGGAAATGCAAGGCCAGACGACCGGCATCCACTCGTGTGAGCAAAAGCGCGCTGAGCTCGGCGACTTGACTAGGGGTGGCGACGCCAATCGTGTCACCGATGCTGATCTCATCAATTTGGAGCTCGAGCAGGCGGACCATGACGTCGACCACAGCGGCCGGCCGGATGCGTCCTTCGTACGGACAGCCGAATGCGGTTGAGATGTAGCCACGCACCCTCATGTCGTGCTGCTTGGCCTGGGCGACCACAGGCGCAAACCGTTCCAGCGACTGCGCGATGCTCGCGTTGATGTTGCGCTTGTTGAACGTCTCCGAGGCTGCGGTGAAGACCGCGATCTCCTGTGCGCCGGCTGCTCGCGCGCGCTCGAGCCCGCGTTCGTTTGGGACGAGCACGGGGTAACGGACGCCCGTGCGGCGCTCGATCGCCCGCATGACCTCTTCTCCATCGGCGAGCTGCGGAACCGACGCAGGACTCACCATCGAGGTCGTTTCGATGACGGGCAAGCCCGCAGCCGACAGCGCGTCGATGAACGCGACTTTGCGGTCGGTCGGAATGAGCGTGTGTTCGTTCTGCAGTCCGTCGCGTGGGCCGACTTCGACCACCGTCACGCGTTTGGGCAATGCTGCGAAGAGCTCGGCCATGGGTCAGCTTTCCTCAAGCTCGACGAGCACTTCGCCTGCGGCAACGCTCTGGCCAACCTGCACCTTCACTGCACTCACCCTCGCCGCGTACGGAGCTGCGAGGGCGTGTTCCATCTTCATCGCCTCGACCACCATGAGCACTGCCATTGCCTTCACCGCATCGCCCACGGTCACATTGATCTTGACGACCGTGCCGCTCATCGGCGCCTCGATCGCACCGCGCGACGCCGTGCCGCTGTGACGATGTTCTGTGCTTGCCGTGTCGGTGGGCGGCGCCGGCCGCGCGAACCGGATGGCACTTCCCGCGATCGCCGTCCATAGCGTGCCGCTGCTGTCGAGCCATGCGGTGAATCGATCGCCATCCGCACCGTTTGGCTCGAGACTTTGGAAAGTACCGTGGCCCGCGTTGCGCACCAAGGCCGCATCGCTGTCGAGCGAGGCGCGCCACGCATCCTCGGCATACGATCGTTCGACCTGCACGGTGCCATCTGCAAGCGCCACCTCGTCGGGCATCGCCGAATGTCGCCACTGCCCAAGCGTCTGCCAAGGATCCGATCGCTCCGCGTCGCCCGTCGTGCGCAGCTCGGGCAGCGCGCCAGCGGCGGCAAGCATCGCCGCGCGGCGCCCTTTTTGCGGTTGCAGATCCTCCAACCGAAAATGGCGATCGATGAAATCGGTCGTCGTCGTCCCTTCTTCGAATTCGGGCCGTGCGACAAGCCAACGCAAGAAGCCGAGATTGGTCGCAACGCCACCGACCTGGTATGCGTCAAGCGCTCGCGCCAAGAGCGCGACCGCACTGCGGCGGTCACTCGCATGCACGATCAGTTTGGCGAGCATCGGATCGTAGGCCGCCAAGATCCGCGACCCGTGCGTCACGGCGACGTCGTTCCGAACGTGCGGCATGTCGGGCGGCACAAACGCGGTCAGCAGGCCTGTCGAAGGCAAGAATCCGCTGGCGGGATCTTCTGCGTAGATGCGTACTTCGATCGCGTGACCCCGCTGGGATGGGTGCGCGAGAGCGAGGGGCGCCCCAGCTGCGATCGACAGCTGCTCGGCGACCAGGTCGATTCCGGTCACCATCTCCGTCACCGGATGCTCGACCTGCAATCGGGCATTCATCTCCAAAAAGAAAAACTGCCCTTCTTCATCAAGCACGAATTCGACCGTTCCCGCGTTCACATACCCGACTGCGGTCGCGATGGCGATAGCCGCCTGCTCGAGCTTTGCGCGCAACGCCGGCGTGACGGCCGGCGAAGGGCTCTCTTCGAGAATTTTTTGATAGCGGCGCTGGATGGAGCATTCGCGTTCCCCAAGTGCAATGCAGCGGCCGTGGGTGTCGGCAAGGATCTGCACTTCGATATGTCGCGGGCTTTGCACGAAGCGCTCCAAAAAGACCGTTGGGTCGCCGAACGCCGCGCGCGCCTCGCGCTGGGCGCTTTCTATAGCTTCATCAAATGCCGCCATGTCGGTCACCAAGCGCATGCCGCGCCCGCCGCCACCAGCTGCCGCTTTCACGAGCAGCGGCAGGGCGATGCGCTCGGCGGCGTCACGTAGAGCGTGTGGCGATTGATCGCGCTCTGCGTAGCCTGCAAGTATGGGCACGCCGGCAGCCGCTGCGGTCTGCTTGGCCGCGATCTTATCGCCAACCGCGCGCATGGCGGACGGCGTCGGTCCGACAAACGTCAGTCCTGCGTCCAAGCACGCCTGGGCGAAGTCCGCGTTCTCCGAAAGAAAGCCGTAGCCCGGATGAAGCGCTGCGGCCCGACTGCGCACGGCCGCGTCGAGTATGCGATCGGCACGCAGATACGAATCGCGCGGGGACGTGCCGCCGATGCCGATCGCCTCGTCGCACGCCCGCACGTGCAGCGCATTTTTGTCCGCATCGGAATAGACGGTGATCGAACGCACGCCGAGCGCGCGACACGTGCGCGCGATGCGCACGACGATCTCGCCGCGATTGGCGATCAATAGCGAAGGAACGGGTGGCTTCAGCTCCACGAGGGCCGGCGCTTGTCCAAGAAGGCGCGCAGCCCTTCCTGCCCTTCGGGGCTGACCCGCTGCGCAGCGATGCGCTCCGCCGTCCAGCGGCGTGCCTCGTCTGCTGGGAGACCACCCACGGTTTGCGCGATCTGCTTTGCCAGGCGCGCTGCGTGTGGGCCGCTGGTCAGCAATTCTTTAACCTTGCTGTCGATCGTCGCATCGAGCTGCACGATCGGCACGACGTCGTGCACGAGACCGATGCGCAGCGCCCGCTCGGTGCTGAAACGCTCTGCCGTCGGAAAGAGCGCACGGGCCTGACCGGCCCCGATTTTGCGCACGACGAAGGGCGAGATGACCGCAGGCACGATGCCGAGCTTGGCTTCGGTGAAGCCGAACAGCGCATTTTCTTCTGCGATGACGATGTCGCATACGGCGATGAGCCCCGCCCCGCCGCCAAGCGCAGCGCCCTGCACGCGCGCGATGGTAGGGACTGGACAGGCGTCGATGGCTGCGAACATGTCCGACAAACGCAACGCATCTTCTTGGTTCTGTGCTTGCGTCAAGGCAAGCGCATCCCGCATGTACGTGATGTCGGCGCCGCCGCAAAAGATGGCGCCCTCACCTTCCAGGATGGCCACGCGTGCGTCGGTGCGCTCGTGCATATCGCGAAAGATCTGCGTGAGCGAGGCGATCGTCGCGGGATCGAGCGCATTGCGCACCTCGGGCCGATTGAGCTTGACGCGGGCAACCTGGGTATCGATCGTCTGGATGACCGGCTGGCTCATGCGTTCCTCACATCTTGGGCGGCACTCAAGTGCCGCCCCCACATTACAAGTGGCCCCTGACATGGGGGTCACTAAAGGTGACCCCCTACAGTAATAATGGTGCCCCTACATGCGAAAGACGCCGAATTTGGTGGGCCGCATGCCTGCGTTGGCCGCAGCGGAGATCCCAAGCGCGAGCACGGCACGCGTCTGTGCGGGGTCGATGATGCCGTCGTCCCAGAGCCGCGCGGTGCTGTGGTACGGGTTGCCTTCGCTTTCGTACTTGTCCAAGATCGGCTGCATGAACTCGCGCTGCTCCTCTGGC
>JAFANK010000328.1 GCA_019232725.1 Vulcanimicrobiota bacterium
ATCCCAGCGCCGCGATGATCATCCCTCCCCACGTTCGCAGTCGTGATCCGAGGCCCGAGAGGCCGGCAGCTGCTATCGCAGCGTAGATGAAGAGCGCAGGCAATAAGAACCGCCACTGCTGGCTCGTGATAAACCAAAACAACGTGAGCACGACCCCGACCACCGCCAGCACCCGGGCGCGCGGAATTAGCGCGATGGCCGCGAGCGCGAAGACCAAGGCGACTCGCAGCGCGATGCCTGGGTCGCCGCAAAAAGATCGTGGGTCGGCGAACAGGCGATAGGGAAGCGTGACGAGGTCCATTATCGTTGACCCACCGCCGCACCAGTGCCGTGTCATATCGACGTAGCGCACGCCGAAATCGCGCACAGCCTGCGCATGGATGAACCACGATGCGGCAAACGGATAGACGGGGTCGCCGGTCAAGAGCCACGAGCGAAGGTACCACGCCCCACCGATGAGCGCGCACCCAACCGTAAATGCCAACATTACCCGCGTCCGTTCGCGTTGCGCGACCACGAGCGTGACGATGGCGACGACGGCGATGACGCTAAGGCCAGAGTATTTCACACCTGCGGCAGCGCCGCACAGCATTCCAGTGAGCGTCGCAGCCTCGGCGACGTCGATGGTCTTGTGCGGATCTCTGAGCGTTGTACCAACTTGCAACGCTGCTAGCAGTGCGGCAAGCGTGAACAACGCAAATGGGATGTCCACATAAAACGAAGGCGCCAACCACGCCCACAGTGCAGACGACGCGACTAACATCGCTGCAGCCGCACCGCTGTGCTCGCATACACTATCTGCAAGCGCCCATGCCACCAGCACAACGCACAGGCCTGCGCCGAGCGTGACCATCGCTGCGCCGGCAGTCCCGGCGACCGCATATGCGGGGATCGCCGCCGCTTCGGCGAGTTGTGGGAACCCTGTCTGCACTATGTGCGGATCAAACGCAAACGATCCTTGGCGGAGCGCAGCCGCAACGATCGGGAGATGATAGGCGATGGGATCCCACCAGACAGCCGGCAGCGCGGCATTCACCAACGCCGTGATCACGGCCAAACTGACAACGACGATCGCCGCTTTGCCGACAGCGTCTAAACGCACTGCCGCTGCTCGACCCGTTGCCCACCATTTGCGTGCGGAGCGCAAGCTGTGGACGTAGACCGGTGCGCGGATCAACACCGCACAGGCAAGCAGCCCAACCATCGTGAACGGATTGATTTCGCCGATCAGGCCCAACACGCCGACGATCGACCCGATCGCAGCATAGCCCGCTGCGGCTGCGACGCCAAAGCGCCCGGCAGGATGGGCTATCGTGATAAAGCGCGCGATGAGCATGCCGCCGTAATCGGCGGCGAGCAGCCAGGTGAGTCCCCCCGCTGCGATCCCGGCCAAAAGCCTCGCGGCAAACGGTGCGAGGTCGAGCGCGTGCGGCGCCATACCTTTCAGGTATCGGACGCACGCGCGGCATGCCGATTAATAAGGATAGAATGTCTGAACCCGTCGCCCTAGGCATTATGGCATACAACGAGGAGCAGAACATCGGGCGGCTCCTCGACAGCGTGCTCGCGCAGAGCGCTTCCGGCCGTATCGCGAAGATCGTCGTCGTTGCCTCGGGATGCACGGACCGCACCTGCGAGATCGTACAATCCTATGCCGCCCGGGAACCGCGTCTCGCACTCATCGCCGAACCCGCTCGTTCCGGCAAAGTCGCGGCGATCAACCGATTCCTCTTCAGCGCGACGCAAGAAATCTTGATGGTCTCCAGCGCCGACCTCATCTACGATCCGCACGCGGTAGAGCGGCTGCTCGCACCCCTTGACGACCCAGAGGTCGGGATGGTCGGCGCGCACTCCATACCGCTGGACAGTACCGACACATTTTTTGGATATGCCGTGAACCTCATGTGGTCGTTGCACCATGACATCTCGTTGCGCGATCCAAAAATGGGGGAGCTGATCGCTTTCCGCAACGTGTTCCGGCGGCTCAATCCGAAAGCTATCTGCGATGAGCTCTCGATCCATCAGCTCATCCGCTCGGCAGGATATCGATCCGTGTACGCGGCCGACGCACGCATTTATAATAAAGGGCCGGAGACTCTCGACGATTTTATCTCTCAGCGCATGCACTGCATCGTCGGCAATCTGCAGATCATGCGCGATCACAACGTGCCTGTCTCGACGATGCGGACGCTGCCTGTGCTGCGCGCGGCGCTTCCCCATGCGCTTCGGGAGTGGCGTAAGCTCCATTGGACGATCACAGCCGGAACGCTCGAGTTGTATTGCCGCTTAAAGGCGCAGACAGTGTACCGTTCGCAGCCACGCGCCACGCGCTACCGTGTCTGGGATCCGGCAGGCACGACGAAATCGCTGGAAAGCATGGACCCGTCCACGGTGGCTGAGAAGAGCAGCACGGTCATCCGCTAACAACTCGACGCTCGCGTCCTTCTGCTTGAGCTCGCAGGGGCGGCTCGCATCCTGGCAAAGCGACAGTTCTGGTCGTCATGAGAGCCGTCGCTGCAAGCTTATTGCTACTCTGGGTGTTGTCGCCATATCCGTGCCTCGCCCAGGGCACGCGGACGACGACGCTCCCAGCGGTCCATGTCTTGGACCCTCCGGCTCTTGCCGCATCGTTCACGGCAGCGCCGTGGACGCAGGCATCAGTGATCCGCGACTTCACGAACACCTCGACACGCGCTCGCGCGAGCTTGAGCACGACCGTTCGCGTGCTGTACGACGATCGCGAGTTGTTCGTCGCCTTTGAATGCGATCAACACGGCTATCCCATCACCGACTCAAAGAACATCCAAAGCGTTATCGCCGGCACCGACGATTACGTCGCCATCGAGATCGATCCGAGCGGCGTTGGCGACCGTGTGTACACCTTCTATGCCACGCCGAACGGGCTTCGCTACCAGTCGTCGAGCGAGTCCGACACATACTACCCGCGCTGGCAGGCTGTCGCGTCGCGCTCTGGGGATGCCTATGCAGTCTTGCTCGCGATCCCGTTCAACGTATTGCGGGCGCCTAACGCCGCTCATCAAGACTGGCGCATCAACTTCATGCGGCATGTCGCCGCCACGACTGAGGACTACTCGTGGGCGTTCGACCCGCACCTCTCCGACGAATACGACTCGACCGCATGGCCGTTGCTCACCGGTCTAGCGCTCTCTCCCAATGCCACGCGCCCGGCGCCCCATGCCGCGTTGTACGTTCTTGGCAGCGCCGGCGCTGACCGGCTCGTCTTCCAAAACCAGTACGGCAGCTTCGTCTCGCTTTCTCGCCCACGATATGCCGGCATCGACGTGACCTTGCCATTCACCAACACAACGTCGCTGGTCGGCGTCGCCAATCCCGACTACTCCAACGTGGCCCAAGACGAGACCACGATCGCACCGCAACAATTCGCCCGCAATCTCACTGAATACCGGCCCTTTTTCGCACAAGGCGCGCAGTACCTCAACCCATTGCCGCAGCTCGTGTTCAGTACCGCGCCGAGCTCGACGTTCTATTCACCGTCCGTCGGCATTTTCAACGAAGGGTTGAAGATCGAAGGGACACAGGGTCACTCCTCATTCGGCGCGCTTGGCGTTACGGGTACAGGCTACAGCGATATGGCCTACGGCGCCAGTAATACGCGAAGCGACGGGTCATTGAGCGTTTCGCTGCAGGGTGCCATCGCGAACAGTTCCGGGGTCCGCGATGCGACCAACGGCGTCGGCGTCCAACGCCGCAACCCGCATTCCGGCGAGCACACGATCCTCACGTTTCTTGAGGACCGCGGCACGCTCGTCACCTCTCCGGCAGATGCGAACAACGTCGCGCTCGACGAGGGTTTGCACAGCGCTCTCTTCACCGGTTTTTTCGGATACCAGGCCGTCGGGCCGCAATATCAGCCGCTAGCCGGCTACACGGCGGTCAATGATATCGCTGGCCCCCAGGCATTTTGTGACTACACGGACGTCGTGTCCGGTGGTTCGCTGAAGAGCATCGATGTATTTGCCGGCGCCGATAGCTTTCACAACACGATCGGCGCGCACGATCTGTCCGACGGGCTCGCCGGTCTTACGGTCATCAGTAAGAGTTTGTTCGCCCTCTCGCTCTCGAGCTTCACGAGCGAGCAGCGCATCTATAATGCACCGTTTCCTATCTACGCTGGTCCGCAAGACTTCCAGTTCGATCAGGCGACGGCAACGCTTGGGTATAAAGATGGCACTGGAACGCCGACGGACGCCACCTATTCGTTCGGACCGTTTGCCGTGCAATGTGCGGGCGCCGCAA
>JAFANK010000249.1 GCA_019232725.1 Vulcanimicrobiota bacterium
TTGCGCAGATCGGGCGTTTCGAGCGTGGCTCAGGGGAGGTTTGGGTGGAAGACCAAGGTGTGCGCAGCGCGCACACACCGCGTGGCTACGATCATCTCGCGCGCACGCGCTAGATGTAGGGGTGGCACTTTACGTGCCACCCAATGCTTTAGACGGCTCGGGTAACCTTATTAGAGCGCAGGCAGGAGGTGCACACGCGGCTGGTCTTCACGGTGCCGGCTTCGCGAATGCGGACCGACCGCAAATTGGGCAGCCAGCGGCGCCGCGTCTTGCGCATGGAATGGCTGACGTTGTTTCCCGACGCAGGGCCTTTGCCGCACACGTCGCATCGCTTGGCCACGAAATGTATCCTTTCGGCCGGAATTGGTCGTCAGAACGGGTGGAACAAAAAAGAAAAGCCTGACAGGCTGTTATATTAGCACACGGCAGATAGGCCCATCAAGGGCGACTGACCATGAAAGATCGAGAGCAACCCACTTCCGTCGCAGGCCGGTCACGGCCTGTGGCTGTGACGCGCATCGGGGGCAAGCGGTTCGTCGAGTTCGTCATCGCGGGCACGTATTTCTTACGGAAGTACCGAGCCATCGTCAACGATCTCAACGTTTTCCCCGTGCCCGATGGCGACACCGGTACGAACATGTTCCTCACCGTGCGCGCGGCGATGATCGAAGCGCGACGTTGCCGCACGGAGAAGCTCTCCGCCGTTGCTGCTGCAGCCGCCCAAGGTTCGCTCATGGGTGCGCGCGGCAATTCCGGCGTCATCATCTCACAGATGTTCCGCGGCTTCGCGCACGCGGTGCGCCATCGCGAAGCGATCGAGACGCTCGACCTGGCCATCGCCATGAACGATGCCGTGCAAGCCGCACGTCATGCATTGTTGAAACCTGTTGAAGGCACGATCTTGTCCGTCGCCGCCGCCGCCGCCGCTGCGGCGTTCAAAGCAGCCGTGCAAGAATCCGATTTTCTGACCGTGCTGCACGCGATGGTGGACGCTGCCAACGAAGCCTTGGAGAAGACGCCCGAGCAGCTGCCCGTGCTCAAAGAAGCGAAGGTCGTCGATGCGGGTGGTCAAGGCTTCGTCTACTTTCTCGAGGGCTCGCTGCGGATGCTGCCCGGCCGTGCCCCCTACACGACCGCGTTCCCGCGCCGGCCAGTCCGGCGCACGACGTTCACCGCGCGCCAGAAAGTGGAACAGCATCGCTTCTGCACCGAATTCGTGCTCACGAGCGCACGCATCCCGGATCATGCGCTGCGGACCATGCTCGCAGAACACGGCGATTCGCTCATCGTCGCCGGTGGTGATGGCGCGCTGCGCGTGCATATCCACACCGACTACCCGTCCAAGGTGATGGACCTGGCCCGCGAATACGGCGATGTGTCCAAGTCCAAGGTCGACAACATGGAAGAGCAGCACAACGTGCTCGTGGTGGACCGCGAGTCCAAACCGCGGGGCATCGTGTGCGTGGTGCCCGGTGACGGCTTCGCCAAGATCTGCAAAGAGCTCGGCGCAGATGTGACCGTGTTGGGCGGCGCGACGATGAATCCGTCGGTCAAAGATCTGCTCGTAGCCGTGAACAAGGTGCTCGCACCGGTCGTCTATCTGTTCCCAAACGACAAAAATGTCATTGCGGCCGCGCGCGAAGTGCAGCCGTTGACCGATCGGCGGGTCGTGGTCGTGCCGACTCGCAGCGTCCCCGAGGGCATCGCAGCGCTCTTCGGTCTGCTCAACCAGCCGCCCGACGTCGACGTCGAACAGTCAGCAGATGCACTGCTCGGTGACTCGACGCTGGCCGCCAGCGGATCGATCTTCCGGGCGGGCCGCGACGCGACGGTGTTCGGCGTGCGCGTGGGCAACGGGGAGCTCATGGGAGCGCTGGAAGGCCGCAACGGCGCGGGTGACCGCATCATCAAAGGTGTCGATGCGGAGGCGATCGCTGCCGCGATGGTTGCCGAGTCGGGTGCACGCGATGCGTCGCTCATCACTCTGTACTACGGCAGCGCGCGGAAGCTCAAGGAAGCCGATCACGTGGCGGAGGCTTTGCGCCAGGCGTACCCAAACACCGCAGTCGAGGTGTACTATGGCGGTCAGTCCTCATCGGACTATGTGATCTCTATTGAACGATAAGGACATCCGCGTCGCGATCGACGCGATGGGCGGGGACCACGCGCCTGAGGAGATCGTCGTCGGCGCATGCGAAGCGGCGCGCTCCATCGCCTGTCGCATCCTGCTCGTCGGCGATCGCGCACGCATCGATCCCATTGCCGCCCGCGCCGGTGGCTTGCCCGACAACATCGAGGTCGTGCACGCGGAGGGCACCGTGGCCATGGACGAAGCGCCGGCGGCCGCAGTGCGGCGCGGCCCATCGACCTCCATGGGAAAGATGATCGATCTCGTCCGCGACGGCACCGCGCACGCCGCTTTCTCGGCTGGCAACAGCGGCGCACATCTGGCGATCGCCACGATACGGTTGCGCACGCTGCCGGGCATCGCCCGGCCGGCGATCGCAACAGCGTGGCCCGCACGGCACGGTCCCATGCTGCTGCTCGATGCCGGTGCGAACGTCGATTGTCGGCCCGAATGGCTCGCGCAGTTCGGCATCATGGGCAGCGCCTATGCTCGTTCGGTGCTCGGCATCCCGCAGCCTAAGGTCGGGCTGCTCTCCGTGGGAGAAGAGGAGCGAAAGGGCAACGCGCTGACCGACGCCGCTTTTCCGCTACTAGCGGCGGCGCCGATCGATTTCATCGGCAACGTCGAGGGGCGAGATCTGCTGCTCGGCCAAGCGCACGTGGTCGTCTGCGACGGCTTCGTCGGCAATGTCGCGCTGAAGCTTGCAGAATCATCGGGCGAATATTTCTTCGGCGCGCTGCTCGAGCAGAGCAAGTCGACCCTGCGCGGCACGCTGGGATTGCTCATCCTCAAGCCTGCGTTGCGCGTCTTGCGCAAGCGCTTCGATCACCGTGAGTATGGCGGCGCGCCGCTGCTCGGTCTGCGCGGCATCACCCTGATCGGCCATGGGCGCGCCGACGCATTGGCGATTCGCAGCGCGTGCCGTGCAGCGGTGTCGGCAGTGCGTCAAGATCTTGTCGGCAGCATCGGCGGCATGGCAGCGGCCGTCAGCGCAGCCCCGGCGGCGGTTGAGGCCACGCAGTGAGTCCAGTCGCGGTCGTCACTGACTCGACCGCGGATCTGGGCGACCTCGCAACCTCCGCGCACATCGCCGTTGTGCCCCTCACGATCTCGTTCGGCAACGAGCATTTCCGCGACGGCATCGACCTGTCGCGCGAGGAATTCTACAAACGGCTGGCCTCGAGCACCCATCCGCCGGCCACCGCGCAGCCTGCACCCTCCGCGCTCGCCGCTGTCTACACAAGGCTGCTCGGCGCCGGTGCATCGGGCATCGTCTCGCTCCATCTCTCAAGTGCGCTCTCAGGCACGTACAACTCGGCCGCGACCGCGGCGCGCGAAGTGGATGCCGATCGCATCGTGGTCATCGACACGCACAGCGCTTCGCTCGGGCTCGGGCTCATCGCCCTGCAGGCAGCCGAAGATGCCCGCCTCGGCATGGACGTTGCAACGATCGCGCGACGCGCGCGCGACGAGAGCCCGAAAGTCCAGCTCCTGGCTGTCATCCCCACGCTTACCTATCTTGCGCGCGGTGGGCGCATCGGCGCGCTTGCGGGCTTGCTTGGCAACGTCTTGCGGATCGTTCCGATCGTCACGCTCAAAGATGGCGAGGTGGCCGAGTACGCAAAGGTGCGCACCTTCACTCGCGCTGTCGACCAAATGGTGGACATCACGACCTCGCGCATCCAGGGGCGCGGGCGTGCACGCGTGGCCGTGCTGCATTCGGTTGCACCGGAGCTTGCCGACTCCGTCGCGCGACGGATCGAGGCCGCGGTGGCACCCGCGCTTTTGATCTCCGCATGCGTCGGGCCGACCGTTGGCACCCATGCTGGGCCCGGCGCCGTCGGCGTGGCGTTCATCCCATGAACGGACCGCACTGGTTGGAGCGCACGACTGACGCCGGACTTGGCTGCTACGTGCACGTGCCGTTTTGTGATCGCATCTGCCCGTATTGCGATTTCGCCGTCGTGCGCTATGAGGGAGCGCAGCTGCAGCGCTACCTGACGGCACTCATCCAAGAGGTCGCCTCATCCAGCCGTGAAGGGCCACTACAGACGCTGTACATCGGCGGCGGCACGCCTTCGGCGCTGCCACGCGCATCGGTGCAGCTGTTGCTGGCAACGCTATTCACCCGATTCCGCACCGAGCCCGGCACGATCGAGTGCACGCTCGAGGCCAATCCCGGACGCAACGAAGCAGATCTCGGCAGCTGGCGTTGTGCTGGCGTCAACCGTCTGTCGATCGGGGTGCAGTCGTTTGATGATGCTGAATTGCACCGCCTCGGGCGCGCTCACACGGGAGCGCAAGCGATGGCCTTCTACGAAGCCGCACGCGGCGCCGGTTTTACGAACGTCAGCCTCGACCTCATCGCCGGCGTTCCCGGCCAAACAGTCGATGCATTTGCGCAGAACCTCGCTACGGCGATCCGTCTGGATCCCGACCACGTCTCGATCTACGGCTTACAGGTAGAAGAAGGCACGCCGTACGCGCGCTGGCGGCGGCGTGATCCGCGCGCGTTTTGTGGCGATGATATGCTGGCTGCAATGCTCGAGTGCGCTGATGCGACGCTCACCGCCGCCGGCTACGTGCACTATGAGATTTCGAATTTCGCAAAGCCAGGTTTTGAGAGCGCGCACAACACGGGATACTGGCGCCAGCGCGATTGTGTGGCGTTCGGCATGTCCGCCGCGGGTTACGAGCAGGGGCTGCGCTACCGCAACATCCGGGACCTCGAAGGTTATTGCGCCGCGATCGAGCGGGCTGGGAGCGCCCGTTGCGAGGAGGAGCACCTCGAGCCTGAGGCTCGACTAGGCGAAGCTGCGATGTTGGCACTGCGGACGTCCCGAGGAATCGATGCGCAAGACTTCGAGCGCCGCTTCGGGGTGCTCATCACAGACGTTTTCGCCCACGCTGCCCGAAGATGCATCGCTGCCGGTTTGCTCGAACAGGACCGCAGCGGCATGCGTCTGACGGCGCGTGGCCGGCTGCTCGCTAACTCCGTCTGCGCCGAGTTTCTCGAGCCGCAGCAAACGCACGTGGTGACGCATTGAACCTGCTCTTCAGGGTCATCTTCGCTTGTCTATTTGGACTACTCGGGTTTTTCGTCGGACGCGAGATCTCGCTTGCCGTCCTCAGGCCAGAAACGGCAACCCGGCTCCAGTACGACGCAATTCCCGTGCTCGGGATGTTGGTCGGCATCGGGGCATCACCGTTCATCGCGCGCGGATTCGAGCGCGTGGTCTCGGCCTTCGAGGAGAATGTCGCGCGCCGCAATCCGGCCGAGGCGTGGTCTGCGTTCTTCGGACTCATCGCTGGTCTTGTCGTCGCGTTTTTGATCCGCGAGATCTTCAGCCCGTTCGCGCTCATGCCGCGCGTCGGTCCCATGCTGTCGTTTGCGACCAACGTGATCGTGACGCTGTTCTGCGCGTATTTCGGCATGCGCTTGGGCCTGCGGCAGCGCTTGAGCTGGTGGTCGCGCGGTGCTGCGTACTCGAGCGAGGCCGCGCCAAAGCTGCTCGACACCTCGGTCATCGTCGACGGCCGCGTGCTCGAAATCGCCGAAACAGGCTTCCTGGACGGGCGGCTCATGGTGCCGAAATTCGTGCTGCGCGAGCTGCAGCTCATCGCGGACTCCGCCGATCCCGTCAAGCGTAGCCGAGGACGGCGCGGCCTTGAAGTGCTCAATAAGCTACGCGAGATCTCCAAGGGCCTGGAGATCTCCGAGTTCGATGCACCCGAACGCGACGTCGATGGCAAGCTGATCTCGCTCGGCC
>JAFANK010000269.1 GCA_019232725.1 Vulcanimicrobiota bacterium
CGCTTATGCTGGCACCGCGAGCAGCACGTTCACTGTGACTGCAAATGTCGTCAAAAACTGCAGCATCAATGCAGCCAACATCAACTTCGGCAGCTACGATCCGGTCGTCGCCAATGCGACTACCGCGCTCAACATGCCATCCACCGTCACCGTCGCTTGCACGAAGTTGACGGCCGCCCAAGTCGTCATCAACGCGGGCTCGAACTTCGCAGGCTCCGGATGTACGGGTCTTACCACCCGCGCGATGAGCGCAGGCGGTGGCAACTTCCTGTGCTACGACATCTACCAGCCGGGCGCCGGTAACGTTTCTGCGACCACCCAGGTGTGGGGAACGGCGGGTGCCGCCATCTACAACTACACGGCCACGAGCAAAGCGCCCGTGGGATTGGTCGACACAGGGCAAATCCCGCCCGGCCAAGACGTCAATGCGCTGACCTACAACGACTCGGTCATCGCGACGATCAACTTCTAGTCACAGAACGCGCATGGGATCGCCCTCGGGCCGCAGGACGTCGGCCCTCCTCCTCGGCTACATCGTGGCACTCGGCTTTGCCCTCGGCAAAGCCGAGTCCGCGTCAGCGGCCAACATCGCCATTTCACCAGTCAACATCGATCTCGCGCGCGCCGGGCAAAGCGCGCTCTTGACGCTCACCAACGTGGGCGGCACAACTGTCACCTACTCCCTCGGCGCATACGCATGGGACCAAGGCGAGTCGGGCGTGATGCAGCTCGCAAAAACCGCTGACATCATATTCTTCCCCGAGATGCTGCAACTCGGACCCGGAGAACGGCGCAATGTTCGTATCGGCACGGAACTTGCGCCGGGTGCTGTTGAAAAAACCTACCGCCTTGTGCTGGACGAACTACCCGCGCCGCAGACGAGCCAGCGAGGGCCCGAAGTGCGCGTGCTCACGCGTATTACCATACCGGTCTTCCTCGCTCCCGTTTTGAGTCACGCACAGGCGGACGTCAACGAGGTCGCCGTGCATAAAGGCGCGATGGCGTTTCGGATCACCAACGCCGGCAATGTCCACGTGCAGCCACGCCTCACCGTTACCGCGCATGATGCCAACCACCATGTGATCTACGATCTCGGCCCGCAAACGATCTGGTATATCCTCGCTAGTGGTTTTCGAGACGTCAAGGTCACGTTGCCCGCCAAGACCTGCGCCAGCGTGCGATCGCTGGTCCTTTCGGTCGAGACGGACACGCTCGTCATCAAGCGCGAGGTTGCCACGCCGCTGGGCGCCTGCCCATCGTGATCGGTGCTTGTCGGCATGCCATCGCCTGGCGGTTCTGAAAAGACTCAAGCGCGCAGAGCAAAACTCGCCCGACTCGTCACGCTTGTCGCAGTGCTCTTGGTGCTCTTGTGCGTACCGCTCGCGCTCGATCTCTTTCCAGGCCACGAGCGCGGCCACAGTAGCCACCATGGTCAACCTGCGAGGCTCACAGGTCACCATGGACTCTCCCGGTTGGCTCATCGAATGCACCGGGCAACCAACGTGCGTACCCGACGGACTGCCCATCGGTACGCACCACGAGCAGCAACTAGCGTTGCACTGACCATGCGAGCCACAAGCGATGACGATGACGCAGGTTGCGGCGGCCCGCCGCTGGCTCGCAGCCGTCAAACCAGTGCACACCCTGCACCGAACGCCGCCACCGCAGCAAGCATTACGGAGGCTATTTCATCACTCTCGGCTTCACCGCATGGCGCACATCCAACAACGCAGCACAAGCCTTCGCGTACCTCCCGTAGCGTAAGCCACTTCCACGCGCCCAACGCTTATCAGACGCACGACGTGATCGCGCCAAACGCAGGCGCGCCGTCTCATACGCCGGAGACTGAGCGTGCTTTCCTCAACTTGACTATCAACGGCATCGATGCGGGCCAGGTGCTGGCAGTCGTCAAGCCTAGCGGCGATGTCCTCGTACCTTTGGCGCCGCTCGCCGGTGCAGGCTTACACGTCAGTGTCCCCACCACGAATGTGGACGGCACACCCTACGTCTCGCTGCGTGCCCTCGCGCCACAAACCGCGTTCAGCTTCGACCAGCGCGCCCTGAGCTTGGACGTGACAGCACAGACGAGTCAACTCACGGCACAAACACTCAACCTCGAGTATGGAGCGCCGCCGGATATCACGCATTCGACTGCCCCGAGCGCCTTTTTCAACTATGCACTCAACTGGGTGAACTACAAACAGCTCAGCGAATTTTCGGAGTTGGGCGTGAGTTCGAGGGGCAACCTCTACTATTCAGGTTTTTCCTTCCAACCCAACGGCTCGTTCGTACGAGGACTCACCAACGCCACCTTCGACAACCCAGCACACATGAAACGGTGGATCGTTGGTGACTCATTTGCATCGGGTGGGTTGCTCGGTGGCAACACGTTCATCGGCGGTGTGACCGTGCAGCGAGATTTCGGGCTGAACCCGTATTTTATCCAGTACCCTGGTGTCGCAATCTCCGGTCAAGCGCTGACACCGTCGACTGCGCAGGTGTATGTAAACGGCCATCTTGTCAGCACGCAACCGGTCGCGCCAGGGCGTTTTGACATCACCAATATCCCCGTCGTCGCTGGAGGCGGCAATGCGCAGGTTGTCGTTCGCGACGCATTCGGCCGCACGCAGACGCTCACCTCAAACTACTACTACGCGACCTCGGTCCTAGGCCGCGGCATCTCCGATTACAGCTACAGTCTTGGCTCCCAACGCTCGGACGTCGGTACCGCGAGCTTTGACTATGGGCCGGCCGTGTTCGTGGGGCAAGAGCGTGTCGGCATCACGAATTGGTTCACGGGTGGCGGGCGCCTGGATGCGGCCTCCGGCCTCGTGAGCGGAGGCCCGACAGCAGCATTTCGTCTTGGCCACGGTCAGCTGGGAATGCAGGCCGCTATGAGCGCGGACAAAGGCGGTGGCGGTGGCGCGGGCGAGCTCGACTACAGCTATGAAAACCGGTTCGTCACGTATGGGGGCAGTCTCGTGGCGGTGAGCCCGCATTATGCCACGGCGAGTTTGCCGAGCACGGCGAATCGCACGACGAGTCTTGCGACGGTGTTCACCGGATTTCAGGTTGGCGTGAACGCGAGCGTGCAACTCAGCTATACGGCCAGTCAGATGCGCGACACCGGCAGAGAGAACATTGCCGCGCTGACTGGTTCGGTTCACCTCACCCGTAAGCTCGATCTGCTCGTCAACGCTGACGACACGTTTACGGGAGTAACCGGCTCAACCCGGCAATACTTCCTCGGTGTGACCTACCAGCTCGGTCCGGAAACCCTTGCAACGATTTCCGGGCAGGGCGGAACAGGCGGTGCAGGTACAGGCGTCGCGCTCAATCGGTCGCTGCCGCTGGGAACGGGGTACGGCTACTTGCTGTCACACGGCACGGGCTCGGAGATTACGGACGAGGACTACGTTCAAGCGCAAACGAGTTTTGGATTCTACCAAGCTTCCTATCTTGGCGAACATGGATCCAGTCAGAGCGACCTGCTCGCATCGGGCGGTCTTGTCGACGCGGGCGACGGTGTCATGATCACCCGCCCGGTCGATGACGGCTTTGCGGTCATCGAAGTGCCTGGGCTTCGTGGTGTGCGCGGGTACTATAACAACCAAATCGTCGGCAAGACCGACGGTCGCGGTCGATTGCTCGTACCGAACGTGCTCTCGTATTATGGCAATAAGGTCGAGATCTCAGATCAAGACGTGCCCATCGATTACAGCATCGAGTCAACCGAAGAAACCGTTTCCCCGCCGTATCGGGGCGGCGTGCTCGCGCGGTTTCCAGTGCAACGTGTCGCCGCGGTCACGGGTGAGGTCGTCGTCGGCGACCACCCGAGCAGTGTTATTCCCTCATTCGCGCAGCTGCGTGTCGCTGTCAATGGCAAACGCCAGGTGTCGGAGCTCAACGCCGACGGCCGATTTTACATCGAAGACGTCTCGCCGGGCCGCTACACGGCGCAGGTCGACTATCCCGACGGTTCGTGCGAATTCTCGCTGGTCGTTCCGAAGCTGCATGGCGCGGTCACCGAGCTCGGCCGCGTCCCGTGTCTCCCGCGCCAAGTCGGAGCTGCGACGCCATGAACGTGCGATGGCAGCTCTGTCGCATCGCAGGTGTTGTTGCTCTCCTCGTCGCCGCTTCCCAGCTCCCGGCGACCGCCGACCCGGACTTTTGTGTTTTCAACGTGATCACCGGCGTCGCTTTCGGCAACTACGACGTCTTGAACCCAGCGCAGACGACTATGAACGGTACGATCAGCTATTCGTGCTTCAAGTTTCCGGCCGCTGGTGAAACCGTGTTCATCACGTTGAGTCGCGGCAACGCGCCGACGTATTCGCCGCGCTACATGCTCAGCGGCGCCGTTCATCTCAACTACAACCTGTATCTCGATGCCGGTCTTACGAAGATCTGGGGCAATGGTACCGGCGGCTCGTCGCAGTTCTCGAAGCTCACGCTCAATGGCGTCGTCGTGCCGGTGACCATCTACGGCGCGATTCCCGCGGGCCAAGACGTCACCCCAGGCGCGTATAACGATACGATCACCGTTACCATCAACTGGTAAGCAAGCTGCGCTTTTAGTGCGGGAAAGGCGGGGAACTTCGGCGCGCCGAACCCTGCCTATTCACGTCACGCCGCTTTCGGAGTACCTCGCATGGCTCGCCCGATGACCCTAACCGAAAAGATTCTCGCCGCCCACGCAGGCCGCGCTGACGTCAGCCCGGGCGACATCATCTCGATCGACCTGGACCTCGTCATGGCGAACGAGCTGTCGGCTGCCGTCGCTATCACCGAGTTCCGCAAAATCAAAGGCGCGACTAAGGTTTGGGATCCCGACAAGATCGCGCTCGTGCCAAGTCACTTCACGCCCAACAAGGATATTGCGACCGCGACGCTCTCCAAGATGATGCGCGATTTTGCAGAAGAGCAACGCATCAAGAACTATTTTGAGGTCGGGCGTGGCGGCATCGAGCACGTCGTCTTGCCGGAGAACGGTATGGTAGGGCCGGGCGAGACGATCATCGGCGGCGACAGCCACACGACGACGTATGGCGGTCTTGGAGCGTTTGCAACCGGAGTCGGTTCGACTGACATCGCGGCGGCATTCGCGATCGGCGAGATGTGGCTGCGCGTGCCGCCGACCACGAAGGTTATCTACGAAGGAACGCTGCGGCCATACGTAGCGGCCAAAGACCTCATCCTCGCCACGATCGGTCGCATCGGCGTTGACGGGGCTATCTACGGCGCGCTTGAATTCACGGGTCCCGTCGTCAAGGAGCTGCCGATCAGCGGACGATTTACGATGGCGAACATGTCCATCGAGGCTGGAGCGAAGAACGGTATCTTCCCCGTTGATGCAACGACCGAAGCCTACTGCGCGGCGGTGGGCAAGAAGAACTACACCGTATATCACGCCGATAAGGATGCGACCTACGCAGGTGAAGTCGTCATCGATTGCACGCACATCGAACCCCAAGTGGCTATCCCGTGGCTGCCTGAGAATACGAAGAACGCTTCCCAACTCAACGACATCGAGGTGCATCAAGCCGTGATCGGCACCTGCACGAACGGTCGGATCGAAGACATGCGCCAAGCCGCGGAGATACTCAAAGGTCGAAAAGTGCACCCGCGCGTGCGAGCGATCGTCATCCCGGGGAGCCAGAAGGTCTATTTGCAATGTATCAAAGAGGGTCTGACCGAGATCTTCATCGAGGCGGGTTGCGTCGTGTCGACGCCCACCTGTGGCCCGTGCGTCGGCGGCCACATGGGTGTGCTCACCGAAGGCGAGCGGTGTATCTCGACAACCAATAGGAATTTCCGCGGCCGCATGGGTCACGTGAAGAGTGAAGTGTATCTCACGGGGCCTTATGTCGCCGCGGCATCGGCTGTGGCCGGACATATCGCCGGCCCAGAACAGCTGGACAAGCTGGTGGCTGCGTGATCCTCAAAGGCACGGCACACAAGTACGGGAAGAACGTCGACACGGATGTCATCATCCCGGGCAGATATTGCAACCTCATCGATCCGGTCGAACTCGGCAAACACGCATTGGAAGACCTCGATGCCGGCTTTGTCAAAAAAGCAAAACCCGGCGACCTGATCGTGGCCGACACGAATTTCGGCTGCGGCTCGTCGCGCGAGGTCGCAGCCGTCGCGCTCA